>CAZCWA010000163.1:0-9912 GCA_964502265.1 uncultured Myxococcaceae bacterium
CCGCGAGTCCGCGGAGATGATGCGCAAGGTCCAGGCGGACATGGAGAACTTCCGCGCCGAGCTGAAGAGCCAGGCCACCAAGGAGGCCGCGGACCTCAAGGCGCAGGCCGCCCGCGAGATCGAGGAGCAGAAGAAGAAGGCCCTCGCCGAGGTGAAGGGCGTGGCCTCGCAGCTCGCGATCGAGGTCGCCGAGAAGCTCCTCAACGAGAAGCTCAACGACCAGAAGCACATGCAGCTCGCCGAGCAGTACATCGAGCAGCTCTCGGGCACCGGCAGCACCGCCGCCCGCGCCCCGCGCGCGTAGCCTTCAGGCTGGATGTCTTGCCGGGTGCGGTGGCCCGGCCGCCACGGATCGCCTCGCCCTCACGGGAGGCGGTCCGTTGTCTTTGCGGGATCTTGCGCGGTGAGGGGCGCGATGCTCGGGTGGCGCCACACGAGGAGGTCCGCGTGAAGGGACTGTGGGCATCGATGAGTGGGGTGGTGCTGGGGCTCGGGGGCGCGCTGCTCTCGCAGGGCTGCGGGATCGACTTCGACAACTGCCGGAACATCCAGTGCGGTCCCTGTCCGCCGGCGCTCACGGTGAGGGTCAGCGCCGAGGGCGGAGGGCTGGTGGAGGACGCGGCGCTGGTGGGTGAGCCGGGCGCGTGCAGCGTCACCGGGAGCGAGACCATCTGCACCCCCTCGCGGAGCGAGCCGGGCGAATACGCGTTCGACGTCACGGCCCCGGGCTTCCGGACCCAGAGGGTCACCGCCACGGTGGCAGCGGCCGAGGAGGTGGGCTGCTGCTCCTGTGGCTACGCTTCGCAGACGGTGGAGATCGCCCTTCAAGCGGAGTAGCGGGCCGCTCCCGGGCGATGTTCCGGCGGATGTGGCAGGGTCGACAGATGGGCATGAGACTCGGACTCGCGATGGGGATGGCGCTGCTGCTCACCGCTGCTTCGGCGCGCGCGGAGACATCCGGAACCGACGCGGCGACGGACGGCGGCGCGGCCTTCGCCCCGGAACACGAGGCGCGGGAGGCCTTCGGAGACGACGGGGGGAAGCGGGCCGGGCGGTTCACCCTCGGGGTGCTGGGCGGCGCGGTGGGCGGGGGTGCGCTGGCGGCAGGAGCGTTCGCCCTCACCTGCGCTGCCAACCATGCGAACGGTTGGTGCTTCCTGCCCGGCATGGTGCTCGGAGGCGTATTGGCGGTGACCGTCGGCATCCCGCTGGGCGCGTGGGTGACGGGCTACCTGCTCGACGGGGACGGGAGCTTCGTGGCCACGCTCGGAGGGACCCTCGCGGGTTCGCTCGCCCTCTACGGGTTCGCGACGGCGATGCAGCAGACCTCCCTCGGACGCTCCGGCGCCACGCCCTATCTCTCCATCGCGGGCCTGACGCTCCCGCTCATCGGGGCCGCGCTGGCCTATGAGCTCACCTCGTCGACGTCACGGCGGGCTGCCGCGCTGGAGGGCCGGCGGCGGCTCACCCTTGCCCCGTCCCCGCTGCCCGGCGGCGGCGGCCTGGCGCTGGCGGGCGCGTTCTAGCAAGAGGCCGAGCGAGGCAGCCGGGCGGGCGCGCGAGCCTTGCGCCCCTCCGCTCCGTCCCGTAGATCGCCCCGGCCTTGGCACTCTCCATCGGAATCGTCGGTCTGCCCAACGTGGGCAAGTCCACCCTCTTCAATGCCCTCTCGGCCGCGGGCGCGCAGGCGGCGAACTACCCGTTCTGCACCATCGAGCCGAACGTGGGCGTGGTCCCGGTCCCGGACGACCGGCTGGACAAGCTGGCGGCGTTGATCAAGCCGCAGAAGGTCCTCCCCACCTCGCTGGAGTTCGTGGACATCGCGGGCCTGGTGCGCGGCGCGTCGAAGGGTGAAGGGCTGGGCAACCAGTTCCTCGCCAACATCCGGCAGGTGGACGCGGTGCTGCACGTGCTGCGCTGCTTCGAGGACGAGAACGTCACCCACGTCGAGGGCGGCGTGGACCCTCGCCGGGACAAGGAGATCATCGACACAGAGCTGTGTCTCAAGGACCTGGAGACGGTGGAGAAGCGCCGCGAGCGGTCCCTGAAGAACACCAAGATGGGCGGCAAGGCGGGCGAGGAGGCGAAGGCGGACGTCGCGCTCTGCGAGAAGGTGAAGGTCGGCCTCGACGATGCGGTGCCGGTGCGCGCGCAGAAGCTCACCGAGGAGGAGCGCGAGAGCCTGCGGGACCTCTTCCTGCTCACCAACAAGCCGGTGCTCTACGTCGCCAACATCGCCGAGTCGCAGCTCGGCAAGGGCGATGCGGATCCGTACGTGGCGAAGGTGAAGGAGATCGCGGACTCGGAGGGCGCGCAGTACGTGGTGCTGGCCGCCGCCATCGAGTCGGAGATCCAGCAGCTCCCGCCGGAGGAGCGCCCCGGGTTCCTCGAGAGCGTGGGCCTGGACGAGCCGGGCCTTCACAAGATCGTCCGCGCCGGCTACCGGCTGCTCGGGCTGCAGACCTACTTCACCGTGGGCCCCCAGGAGGTCCGCGCCTGGACCATCCGCAAGGGCTGGAAGGCCCCGCAGGCGGCCGGCGTCATCCACACCGACTTCGAGCGCGGCTTCATCAAGGCCGAGGTGATGGGCTGGCAGACGCTGGTGGACCTGGGCAGCGAGGCCGCGGTGAAGGAGAAGGGCCTGCTCCGCGTGGAGGGCAAGGAGTACGTCGTCCAGGACGGCGACTGCATGCACTTCCGCTTCAACGTCTAGCCGGCCGGACAAGGATGGACGGGCTCCTCCAGAGGCTGTCGCGCGAAGGCTTGCTCAAGCGCGCCTTCGCCGAGCGGAAGGAGGAGGAGGACGAGGCCACCGCCGCACCGCCACACCTGCGGGTTCTGGCGCTGTGTGATCAGGGCGCGCTCGAAGGTGGATTGTCGGTGGCGCTCGACGTGAGGGCCGACGAGCTGATCGGCCCGTTGTGCGCGGCGGTCGGCGGCGGGGCGATGCGGCTGCGCGTGCTCGACGTGCGCGAAGGTCCGCCGATGGAGCTTCGCATCGGCTGGGACGGGCTCGAGGAGCCGTGGGAGCTCGAGGACCTCTACGCGCTGGTGCACAACCTCAACGACCTGCTCCGGGATGACAAGGCTTCGCGCGCGGTGGCGGTGCTCGGCGAGTGGCAGGACGCGCTGCAGCTCTGGTGCGTGCCGAAGAAGGGGCTCTCGCGCCTTTTGCGCCAGGACTTCTTCGCACCGCGGAACCGGCACCAGTTGGAGGGGCTCGGAGGATGAACGCGCTGGAGTGCTTCGAGGGCACCGAGCTTCGCGTGGGCACCGTGCTGCAGGCGGAAGCCTTCCCCGAGGCGCGCAAGCCGTCCATCAAGCTGGTGATCGACTTCGGCCCGCTCGGCCACAAGCGCTCGAGCGCGCAGCTCACGCGGCGCTACACGCCCCAGTCGCTGGTCGGCAGGCAGGTGGTGGCGGTGACCAACCTGCCGCCGCGGCGCATCGCCGGTTTCGTCAGCGAGGTGCTGGTGCTGGGCGCGGTGCCGGAGGAGGGCGACGTGGCCCTGCTCGCGCTCGATGGGCACGTGCCGGATGGAACGCGCATCGCGTGAGCCGTGCGGGGTCGTTATCCTCTCCCAGCCATGAAGACGAAGACCCGATTGCTGGCCGTGCTCACCGCTTCGGTGGCGCTGCTCTTCACCGCCGCGTGCACCCGGAACATCGCCGGCGTCACCGACCTCTCGATCGCCGAAGCCGCGCGCGCGCACGGAGAGAACGCTCTCTTCGTCGACGCCAACACGCCCGACTACCGCGAGGACAACGGGAAGGTGCCGGGCGCGGTGCTGCTCGGGAACTACCGCAAGTACGACGCGGCCGAGGCGCTGGGCGAGGACAAGGAGCGGCCGCTGGTCTTCTACTGCTCCAGCCGGCTCTGAACCGCGTCACACACGGCCGCCGGTCGGGCGGTCAAGGCGGGCTACAAGAACGTCGCGGTGATGACGGAGGGACTGAAGGGCTGGCGCGCGGGAGGTCATCCGGTCGAACCCGTCCCGGAGTAGCGCTTGCGGTGACCGTCGATTGACGGCAAGTGGGGCCTCGTGGGCTTCACGCGGCGCGACAGAAAGGACCTGGCGGTGCTCGGGCTCTGGGTCTGGGCGCTGCTGGCGTTCGGCCCGGTGCTGCATCTGTCGGTGCCGCATTCGCACGCCCGTGATGACGCCTGGACACACGCGCTCGCGCACGCGCAGGGCGAAGCACACGATCACGGCGAGGCCGGCCACACGCACGGCGCGTTCGATCCTTCGCACGGCGCCGCGAGCTGGCTGCAGACCGTCACGCCGGAGCCGCCCGCCGCGCAGTGGCTGGACCTGGGGCTCGCGCAGGCGGTGGCGCCCCGGAGCGTGGTCGTCCCGCGGTGGCGCACGCCGGTGATGGCGCAGGCGCCGTAGCGAAGACCGCGACGTTCGATTCCCTTCGAAGTTGAGCCCTGGCCCTCGCTCCATTCGCGTGAGGTCCGGGACGTCGTGTGTCCCAACCGGCGGGCCGTGTGCCCGTCCAGGTCTTCGTGCCCGTGTCCCTTCTCTCCCTCCTCTGCGCGGGCCTCGTCGCCGCCGCGCCCTCCGAGCCTGCGCCGACTTCCGACGACCCGCCGTCGTACGAGACCGTCGTGCGCAGCGAGGCGCGCGCGCCGAGGACCGCCACCGAGCGCACCGCCGACGCACGGGAGGTGGCCACGGCCCCGGCGCGTTCTGCGGACGATCTGCTCCGGCTCGCGCCCGGCCTGGTGGTGTCGCGGCACGGCGGAGAGGGGAAGGCGCCGCAGCTCTTCCTGCGCGGCTTCGACGCGGAGCACGGCGCGGACCTCGAGGTGCTCTTCGAAGGCATCCCCCTCAACGAGCGCTCCAACGTGCACGGCAACGGGTACCTCGATCTGGGGATGGTGCTGCCCGAGGCGGTGCGCCGGGTGGACGTGCGGCGCGGACCGTTCGACCTCGGCCAGGGGCCGTTCGCGACCGCGGGGACGGTGTCCTTCGGGCTCGGCGTCGAGGAGGACGACGTGGGGCCACGATTGGGCCTCGAGCTGGGCACGACGCGCAGGGCCCGCGCGATTGCCCTGCACGCGCCGGCAGCGAGGGCAGGCCGTGACGTGGTGGCGCTGGAGGCGATGCGCGACGAGGGCTTCGGCCCCAACCGGCAGGCGGAGCGGGTGGCGGGCGCGGGGCGCTGGACAGTGCACGCGCGCGGGCCGTGGGCCGTGTCCCTGGTGGGCGCGGCGCAGGCGGCAAGATTCGGCGATCCGGGCGTGGCGCCGCTGCCGGACGTGGAGGCGGGGAGGCTCGGCTTCTACGAGACGTGGCGGGAGGACACCGGCGGCCGCTCGCTCCGGGCGCTGCTCTCACCGCAGCTCGCGTGGACGCAGGGCGCATCGAGGGCAGACGTGCGCGCGTGGGTCTCGGCGCGCGACCTCGAGCTGGAGCACGACTACACCGGCTTCTACGCCGACGAGGTGCGCGGCGACCGGCGCCGTCAGACGCACCGGGCCTACGGAGGCGGGCTGCGCGCGGAGGGGAGCACGCCGCTGGGGAGCCTTCCTTTGCGCCTGCTCGGGAACGCGGGCTGGATGGGCGAGCGGCTCGCGCGCGCAGAGGTGGGCGTTCCGCACGCGTCGCTGGAGGGCGCGGCGGAGACGTCGAGCCTGGACGAGGACGGTACGCAGCACGCGCTGCACGCGGCGGTGGGCGCGCAGTGGCGGCCGTGGCAGCGGCTTCGGATCGAAGGCGGCGCGCGGGTGGACGGCTTCATCTCCGACGCCACCGGCCGGGAGACGCTCGCCTCGGCGGTGGTCTCTCCGCGGCTCAACGTGCAGCTCCGTCCGATTCAAGGAGAAGGGCTGCTGCTCTTCGCCGCCGCGGGAAGGGGCGTGCGCCCGCCGGACCTGCAGCAGTCGCGTCCGGTGACCGCCGAGTCCGCCGAGGTGGGCGCGCGCTGGGGCCTTCTGCGGTTGCCGCTCATCGTCGACGCGGCCGCGTGGGGGACGCGGGTGGCCGAAGAGCTGCGGTTCGACCACCTCTCCAGCACGCTGGTCGATCAGGGCCGCTCGCTCAGGGCCGGCGTGGACGCGGGCGTGCAGTGGGAGCCCTTCGAGTGGCTGCGGCTTCGGGCGGAGGCGTCGTTCGCGCAGGCGCGGCTGCTCGACACCGACGAGCCGGTGCCCGGCGTCCCGCCCTTCAGCGGCAGCGTGCACGGGACCGTCTGGCATCCCTCGGGCGTGCGCGCGGGGCTGCGCTTCCAGGCGCTGGGCGAACGGCCGCTGCCGTACGGCGCGGTGGCCTCGGGCTACGCGGTGCTCGATGCCACGGTGGGCTACCGGGCGAAGCGGTGGGAGCTGCAGCTCGCGGTCGACAACGTCACCGGCGCCCGCTACCGCGAGGGCGAGTACCACTTCCCCTCCCGCTTCGATCCCGAGGCGCCGCGCAGCGGGCTCCCCGTCCGACACTTTTCACCCGGCCACCCCCTCGCCGCGCGGCTGGGGTTGTCTGTCTTTCTTTGAGATTCGCGAGGAGCCATCGACATGAAATCAAGGTTTGTCAACACAGGGGCGCTGGCGCTGCTGGTCACCGCGCTCGGGTGCGGCGGCGGCGGTGAGGCCGCGAAGGTCACGCTCCCGCTGGTCGCCTCCACCGAACCGCTGACGCCCTTCGAGAACGACCTGGGCTTCGCGGTGGAGCTGCGTTCGGTCTCGCTGCCCTTGAAGGACCTGCAGCTCACCGGCCGGGGCGAGGCGCACGTCCGGCGCGTCCTCTCGTGGCTGCTTCCCGTGGCGCACGCACACCCGGGCCACGAGACCGGCGGGGCGGTGCTGGGCGAGCGGCTGGGCGCGTTCGACGTCCGCTTCGGAGAGGGCGCGGCAGGACAGGAGCGGCTGGGTGAGGTGACGGTGCTGGAGGGCGGCCTGCGCGGCGCGGCCTTCCGCTTCCGCGGCGACGTGCCGGTGCTGCTGGAGGGCGAGGCGGTGCGCGGGGACGGCACGCGGGTGCCCTTCTCCATCGAGGCGGTGCTGGCCGAAGGCGCGCGGGTGGACGGGGTCATCTTCCACCTCGACGCCACGGCGCAGACGCGGGGCCGGCTGGTGCTGCGGCTTCTGCCGGTGAGCGCCCGCGGCCGCACGCTCTTCGATGCGGTCGACTTCGAGAACGACGACGAGGCCGCCGCGCGCAACGCGGTGAGGCGCGCGCTGCAGGACCACGCGCACTACGAGCTGTTGTTTCAACCCGAGGAGGAGTCCACGTGATGACTGACAAGATGTCTGTGTATGCGAAGTGTGTCTCGGCGCTGGCCGCGGCGCTGGCGTTCGCCGGCTGTGGGGGGACGGGCACGGTGACGGTGGCGGTGTGGGGCGAGGGCTTCGCCGAGGAGGGCATCCCCGCCGAGGAGGTCTCCGACGGCTGGGCGATCTCCTTCGAGCGCGCGGTGGTGTCGCTGGGCGAGGTGGAGCTGCGGCAGGACGCGGACGGTGAGCCCGAGGCCTCCGAGGCCGCCTTCCGCCAGGTGGACGTGACCAAGGCCTCCAACGACGAGGGCCACGCGCTCTTCACCGCCGAGGTGGGCACCGGGACCTACGACGATGTCCGCTGGCGCATCGGCGGGCCGGACGCGCAGACCACGCCGGCGCTGCACGTGGTGGGCAGCGCGACGAAGGGCGGGGTGACCAAGACCTTCGACTGGGCGTTCGACAACGACACCCGCTACATCCGGTGCGAGAGCACGGCCGACGTGCCCAGCAACGGTGAGGCGCGGATCCTCCTCACCCTGCACCTCGACCACCTCTTCTTCGACAGCCTGGTGGACGAGGAGCCGGGCATCGCGTTCGACCTCATCGCCTCCGCGGACGCGGACGACGACGGCGCGGTCACCGAGGCGGAGCTGCGCGCGGTCGACATCCGGACCCAGGATCGCTACGGCGTGGGGAGCACCGGCATCACCGACCTGTGGAGCTACCTCCGCTACCAGGCGACGAACGTGGGGCACATCGACGGCGAGGGCCACTGCGACGCGGAGCGGATCCGCTAGCCACCGCCTCCCGAGAAGGACCCGCGCGGCGGGCGGGTCCGGTGGTTAAGGTGCGCGCACCATGGCCTCCGAGACCTCGCCCGCCCAACGCGACCGCGACCTTTTGCGCCGGCTGTCGGTGTGGACGCTCCTTCGCGGGGCTGCGCTCACCACGCTGGTGCTCGGGCTCATCGTGGGCCTGCACGCCTACCTCGCCACCCGGCTGGTGAACGGCCTCGTCTCAGAAGGCCCCGTGCGCACTGCCGGCTGGGTGCTCTTCGCGCTGCTCTTCGCCGCCATCCCCGGCGGCTTCTGGGCCGGCCGGCGCGCGCCCTCGCCGCTGCAGAAGTCGCTGCTGTGGGTCGCGCACGTGTGGGTGGGCCTGTTCTGGATCTTCCTCTGCACGGTGGCGCTGCTGGACCTTGGGCGGGCGGTCTCGAGCTACGCCCTCACCTGGAGCGCGCGGGATCCGCTGGGCTGGACGCAGAGCTGGTCTTTGGCCGCGTGGCTGCTGGGGCTGGGCATCGCGGCGGCGGCGGTGCTCATCGCGCGCGGGCGGCCGAAGGTGCGGCGGGTGACCGTCCCGGTGAAGGGCCTGGGCGAAGGGCTGCGCGGGGTGCGCATCGTCCAGGTGAGCGACATCCACATCGGCCAGACGCTGGGCCGCGGCTTCCTCCAGAAGATGGTGGAGCGGGTGAACGCGCTCGAGCCGGACGTGGTGGCGGTGACCGGCGATCTGGTGGACGGCTTCGTGCACCGCATCCGGGACCAGGTGGCGCCGCTCGGAGGCTTGAAGGGGAAGCTCGGCGTCTTCTACGTGCCCGGCAACCACGAGTTCTATTACGGCGGCGCGGCGTGGATGACGGAGGTCGCGCGGCTGGGGCCCGCGGTGCTGGAGAACACGCACCGGGTGCTCGAGCGAGGCGGCGCGAAGCTCGCGGTGGCGGGCGTGAGCGACCACGACGGAGGCCACTTCGGCGAGCGCCACGCGTGCCGTCCGGACCTCGCGCTGGAGGGGATCCCCGAAGACGTGCCGAGGGTGCTGCTCGCGCACCAGCCGCGCAGCGCGCTCCTGGTGAAGGGCCAGCGGGTGGACCTGCAGCTGTCCGGGCACACCCACGGCGGGCAGATCTTCCCCTTCAACTTCTTCGTCAAGCTGCAGCAGCCGGCGGTGGCGGGCCTGGACCTCGTGAACGGCGTGCGCGTCTACACGCATTCGGGGACGGGCTACTGGGGTCCGCCGATGCGGCTGGGCGCGCCGCCGGAGATCGCGGTGCTCATCCTGGTACCGGCGTAGGACTTCCTTTGTCGAACCGGCCGCTCACGCAGCGACCGGATCGGCTTCCTCGGTGATGGCGTCGGAGGGGGAGAAGAGCTCCACCGGCGCGCTCTTGCCGCGGACCTCCTCCTCGCCGCGGCGGGTCCAGGCGAACGATTCCCCTGCCTGCAGCCGCGTGTCGCGCGAGACGAGCAGCGGCGCCCCCACCCGCTTGGTGAGGCCCTCGATGCGCGAGGCGAGGTTCACCGCATCGCCGATGACCGTGTACTCGCGGCGCAGCTCGCTGCCCACGTCGCCGAGCACCACGCGCCCGGTGTGGATGCCGATGCCGATCTTCAGGGACGGCTCTCCGCGGGCGGCGCGTTGGGCGTTGAGCGTCTCGAGCTCGCGGAGCATGTCCATCGCGCAGAGGACCGCGGCGCGCGCGTGGTCCGACCGGTCCAGCGGCGCACCGAAGTAGGCCAAAAGCCCGTCGCCGATGAACTTGTCGAGCGTGCCGCCGTGGCGGAAGACGACCTCCACCATCCGGCTCAGGTACTCGTTGAGGGTCGCGACCAGGCGCGGCCCGTCCATCGTCTCGCTGAGCGCGGTGAAGTCGCGGACGTCGGAGAAGAGGAGGGAGACCTCGCGGGTCTCGG
>CAZCWA010000164.1:0-9866 GCA_964502265.1 uncultured Myxococcaceae bacterium
AGGCGCTGAAGCTGGATCCGCACGAGGCGGCGGCGGGTGCGGTGCTGGCGGAGGCGCAGGTGGCGCTGGCCCGGGCCAACGAGTCCGCCGACGCGCTGGTGGCCACGCTCGGCGTCATCGCCAACGGGCCCAACGGCCAGTCGGAGGAGACGGCGCGGGCGATCTGGTTCGTGGCCGAGCTCTTCTACAAGTCCTTCAAGGCGCTCCCCAACGAGGAGGTCGAGCAGAAGGTCGCGCTGCTCCAGCAGCTCGAGGGGCTCTACACGCAGGTCGCCTCCATCGGCGCGCCGGAGTTCGCGGTCGCGTCGCTGTGGCGGCTGGGCCTCGCCTACGCGCACGTGGCGGACGTGGTGGAGGCAAGCCCGCTCCCCGAGGGCCTCTCCCCCGCCGAGGTCGCGCAGTTCCGCCAGGCGGTGAAGGAGCAGGTCACGCCGGTGAAGCAGCGTGCGGACAACGTGCTCAAGGCGTGCGTCACCCGCGCGGTCTCGCTGGAGGTCTTCACCCCCGCGGCGATCGGCTGCCGGACCCGCGCGGACGAGGTGAAGGATCCGATCGCGAAGGTGTCGCCGAAGCCGTCGGTGCCGAACCTCGACGAGCTTCTGCGCAAGGCGGAGCAGCTCCAGTCGGCGGAGGCGCTGGAGGCGCTGGGGCTGGCGTACCTCGAGGCGCGCAGGCTCCCCGAGGCGCAGCTCGCGCTGGGACGCGCAGGTGAGCTGGACGAGGGTCGTGCGTCTGCGCACAGCGCGCACGGGCTCGCGCTCTTGCTCGCCGGCCAGTCGATGGCGGCGCGCGAGGCCTACGGCCGGGCCCTGGACGCGGATCCCACCCATCCCGGCGCGCGCGCGAACCTCGCCTCGCTGCGCTGCCGTTTCGGGGATGCGGACGGCGCGCGCCGCGAGCTCTCGGTGCTGGAGGACGAGTCCGCGCTCGCAGGACCGGGCGTCGATCCCGAGTGGAGGACCTGCCGATGACGCCTTTCACCCGGCGAAACCTCGCGCTCGTCCTCTGCCTCGCCTTCGCGGGCGCAGGCTGCGGGGACACCGCGCTCGACGGCAGCCTCACCGAGGTGGTGGACCTGAGCTACCAGCGGGTGGAGGTGGTGCGCGCGGGCGATGAACTGGCGGTCAACTTCGTCTTCCCCCAGGGCGCAGGCGAGGACGTGGTGCTCCGGGTGAGCGCCTACGTGTTGGGCACGCGGATGAACCCGCGCGAACCTCTGGACCTGACCGGGGAGGATCCGCTCGGACGGGTGCGCGGCAGGGTCGCGCGCAGCGTGCAGGGCGATCCGTTGACGACCTTTCCTCCGCTGCAGCGCGGCAGCCTCACCTTCCGGCAGGAACTCCGCGAGGGCGCGGTGGTGGACGGGAACCTGAACCTCACGTTCGAGAACGGCACCCACGCGGCCTCCGGGCGCACGGTGTTCGGCCGCTTCGAAGCGAGGGTGCGATGAGACTTCTGGCGTGTGTGGTGGTGGCGGCCTCTCTGATCGGCTGCGCGGGCGGCTACGGCCGGCGGGTCCCGGACGGCCTGGTGTCGAAGCTCCCGTTCGAGTCGCGCATCGAGCTGCTCGAGTCCGAGAACGAGCTGGCGCTGGCGGTGGACAAGCGCGACGAGGCGCAGAACGAGGTCCTCCGCACGCGGGAGGCGGTGCGTCGGGCGAAGTCGCGGCGGGACGCGGCGAAGGCGGAGCTCAAGCGGGCGAAGGACGCGGACTCGCTGGAGGTGGCGGACCTCGCGCTGCTGGAGGCGGACGCGCGGCTTCGCTACCTGCGCGCGCGGCAGAAGGTGAACGTGGCGCACGCGGACGTGGAGACGCTGGCCCTGCGCTGCGCGCTCGCGCGCTTCGAGCTGTCGCGGCTGGCGGCGGCGCGGAAGGCGAAGGTCGAAGGCTCGGAGAAGCTCGACCCGGCCCGCTTCGAGGCGCAGGCGCAGGCGTGCGAGGCGGACGTGGCGAAGAAGCGCGCGGCGGTGACGCAGAAGCAGGCGGCGAAGGCGGACGAGGCGCGCGCGAAGTGGGAGACGCAACGAGACGCGCTGGCGAAGAAGACCTTCGACGCCCGCGCCAGCCCCTGGGTGGAGTGACCGGATGAATCCGCTTCTGCTCGTGGTCGCGTCGGCGTTGGTGTGGGGACAGACCCCGCGGGAGCGCGCGGCGTTGGAGCGCACGGTGAAGGTCGAGGAGCAGCGCCTTGCCGAGTCTCCCGAGGACGGCGAGGCGCTCCTGCGGCTCGGGCGCGCCTTCCTCGCCCTGGACCAGCCGAAGAAGGCGGTGCGGCCCCTGCTCGCGCTCGCCCGGCACCGGCCCGAGGACGCGGAGGTGACGCGGCTGCTCGCGCGGGCGCAGCGGCTCTCGGGCGAGGTGCAGGCCGCGAAGACGCTGCTCGACGCGGCGCTTCTGCGCAGCCCCGAGGACGGCGCGCTGCACGCCGAGCGCGCGCTTCTGGCCCGCGAGGCCGGCGACTTCGAGAGCGCGGTGCGGCACTTCGGCTGGGCGGTGGAGCTGCTGCCGGACGACGCGGTGCTGCGCTTCAACTACGGAGAGGCGCTCGACCACCGGCTGCGGACGGAGGAGGCCATCTCCCAGTACCGCCGCGCGCTGGAGCTTGCGCCCGAGCTGACGGCGGCGCGGGTGAACCTGGGCAAGGCGCTGGCCGGAAGGCAGAAGTTCGCCGAGGCCCAGGCGGTGCTGCGCGAGGCCACGCGGGCGGCGCTGGGCGACGCGGAGGCGCACTACAACCTCGGGGTGCTCCTGATGCGCGAGGGGAAGATCGCCGAGGCGCGGGTGGAGTTCGAGCGGGCCCTGGCGGTGGATCCCCGGCACGCGCGCGCGCACAACAACCTCGGGGTGGCGCAGGACGCGGTGGAGCAGCACGCGCGCGCGGCGGCGAGCTTCCAGAGGGCGATCGACGCGGACCCGAAGTACGCCGAGGCCCACTTCAACCTCGGCCTCTCGCTCTTCCGGCTCGGCGACACCCGGCGCGCCACCCGCGCGTTCGAGAAGGCGATGGCGCTCGAGCCGCGCGCGTCCGGGCCCTACGTGAAGCTCGGCGAGCTCTACCTCAAGCAGGGCATGCGCGACCGCGCGCTCGAGGCCTTCAAGAAGGCGGTGGAGAAGACGACGGACGACCGCCACCCCAACGCCGAGGCCTGGCTGGGGCTCTCGCGCACGTACGTCGAGCTCGGTCGCGCGGAGGAGGCGCAGGCCACGCTGCAGTCCGCGCTGAAGGCCCTCCCGCAGAACGCGGACGTGCACGCGGCGGTGGGCGCGCTCCACCTCACCCGGGGCGATGTCGACGCGTCCATCTCCGCGTTCGCGAAGCGCCTCGAGCTGCAGCCCTCGCCCGAGGCGAAGCTGGACCTCGCCCATGCCTACGCGCGCAAGCGGGTGTCGCAGAAGGCGGAGCCGCTCTACCGCCAGGTGCTGGAGGAGGAGCCCGGGCATCCGGCGGCGCTGCTGGGCCTTGCGGACCTCTACCTGGCGATGGGCCAGAACGAGCTGGCGGCGAAGACGCTGCAGGAGGCGAAGGAGGCGGCGCCGGGCGACTCCAGCGTGCAGGCGCGGCTGGGCATCCTCCATGCGCGGCGCGGCCGTCCGGACCTCGCGCTCGCGGAGCTGGAGGCGGTCACCCGGCGCGATCCGGCGCAGCTCGACGCGCGCGCGGAGCTGGGCTTCCTCTACCACCGGGGCGGGGACACGGACGCCGCCGCCCGGGTGCTCGGGAGACTGCTGAAGGACGCGCCCACCCACGCGCTCGGGCTGCTCTACCTGGGCCACGTGAGCTACCGGCAGGGGGACGCTGTGCGCGCCGAGGAGCTGTTCCTCGCCGCCGCCGCCGCGGACCCCGAGCTGGGCGAGCCCCACCACGCGCTCGGCCAGCTCTACGAGGCGCAGCAGAAGCCCGCCGAGGCGAAGCGGGCGTACGAGCGGGCGGCGGAGCTGCAGCGGGATCACCCCGAGGCGGCGAAGGCGGCGAAGCGGCTGGCGAAGGACGTGCCCTAGCCCCGCCCTAGCCCGCGCTGGCTCGCTCAGGGTCGCGAGGCCGTCCCGTCCGGAATGAACGGCCGCTGCGTATGTTGCGGTCGGCTGCCCGCCGTCCGGATGGTATCGAAGCCCGACATGACGTCCCCTCATCGCCATCCGCGGCGCCGCTGGGCGGCGCTGCTGTTCGTGCTCCTCGCCCTGCCCTGCGGCGCGCACGCCCAGGGACCGTTGACGCTGGAGGAGGCGCTGGAGCTGGCCCGGACGCGGAACGAGCTCCCGCAGATCGCCGCCGCCCGTCAGGAGCGCGCCCGAGGAGAGACGCGGCAGGCGTGGTCCCGGGTGCTGCCCCGCGCGGCATTGAGCGGCAGCTACACCCGCCGTTCGGTGGAGGTGGCGCGCGGCGAGGACCTCATCGCCAACCGCAACGCGCTCGCGGGCCGGGCCACGCTGGAGACCTCGATCATCGACGCGCCGGCCATCCCCCTGGTGATGAGCGCCCGGAAGCGCGAGCAGGCCGAGGCGCACGACGCCGAGGCGCTGGTGCAGAGCCTGGCCTACGAGGTCGCCAACACCTTCTTCTCCGTGCTCTCGGCAGAGGAGCTGCTCGGGGCGGCGGAGCGCCGGGTGACGGTGGCGCAGTCCGCGCTCCACGTTGCGCGGCGGAGGCTGGAGGCGGGGCTGGTGGGCGCGCAGGACGTCACCCGCACCGAGCTGTCGGTCTCCAACGCGCGGCTGGCGCGCAACGACGCGAAGGTCCAGGTGGCGGTGGCGCGGCTCGCGCTGGCGGAGCTGCTCAACGTGGAGCTCGGCGAGCGGCCCCTCTCGCCGCCGGAGCGGGACGGCGCGCTGCCGCAGGCCTCGCCGGAGATGGGCGTGGAGGGGCGGCCGGACCTTCTGGCGCTGGAGGACGAGGCGCGGGCGGCGGAGCTGCTGGCGGTGGAGCCGTGGCTGCGGCTCATCCCCTCGCTCGGGGTGGGCGCGAACGTGAACGTCACCAACGAGCCGGGCTTCACCGGCGAGCCGCTCACCTGGAGCCTCTTCGCGCAGGCGACGTGGGAGCTCTACGACGGCGGGCTGCGCTACGGGCAGGCGCAGCAGCGGCGGGCCCAGGCGCGCGAGCTGCGGCTCACCCACAGCGCGCTGTCGCGGGGCGCCCAGCGGGAGGCCGCCGAGGCGCGCGTCCGGCTGCTCGCTGCGGCGGAGGCGGTGGAGGAGGCATTGACTGCCCAGCGCGTGGCGCGGGCGAACGCGGACGAGGTCGCGCGGCTGTTCGAGGCGGGGCTTTCGACCGCGCTCGAGCGGGACGACGCCACGGTGGCGGCCTTCGAGGCCGACGCGGACCTGGCGCGCACGCGGTTCAACCTGAGGGTGGCGCGGCTCGAGGAGCGGCGCGCACGGGGCCTGTGGCCGCTCGAGGAGACGGAATGAGAAGGACAGGCTTGCTGGCGTTGATCGCCCTCGGCGCGCTCTCGGCATGTGACGGGGAGCAGGCGGCGCCTGCGCAGCGGGGGCCCCGGCAGGTGCCGGTGCGCGCGGCGAAGGTGGAGCGCGGCGACCTCCAGGTGACGAGCCAGTACCCGGGCGAGCTGTTCGCCGACGCGGTGGATCTCGCGCCGAGGCTCTCGGGGCGGCTCTCCGCGGTGCCGGTGCGGCTGGGCGACGCGGTGAAGAAGGGCCAGGTGGTGGCGCGGCTCGACGACGCGGAGCTGCGGCACCAGCTCGACGAGGCGCAGGGCGCGGTGCAGGCCGCCGAGGCGCGGGGGCGTCAGGCGGCGGCCAACCTCGAGGTGGCGCGCGGCGAGCTGGAGCGCAAGGCGCCCTTGGCCGAGGACCGGCTGGTGAGCGCGCAGGAGCTGGCCGAGCTGCGTGCCCGCGTGGAGGGCCAGGCGGCGCAGGCGGCGGCGGCCGACGCCGAGGCGGTGCAGGCGCGCGCGCGGATCGGGATGCTGCGCAAGCAGCTCGGGGACATGCAGCTTCTCGCGCCCTTCGACGGCACGGTGGCCGAGCGCAGGCTGGAGCCGGGCGCGGCGGTGGGCCCGGGCACGCCGGTGGTGCGCCTCGTCGCCGGCGGTCCGCCGCAGGTGCGCTTCCGGGTGCCGGAGCGGGATCTGGGGCTGCTCGGGGTGGGGCTCCCCATCGTCGTGCGCACCGCGGCCACCGGTGACGTTCAGCACCCGGGCAAGGTGACGCGGCTGGGCACCGAGATCTCCCGCACCGATCGCGCGGTGCAGGTGGAGGGCGTGCTCGACGAGGCGAAGCCGGGGCTTCTGGCGGGCGCGTACGCCACGGTGGAGCTGCAGTCGCGGACCATCGAGGACGCGCTCGTGGTGCCCGCGGCGAGCGTGCTCGAGCGCAACGAGGGCGGCGAGCAGCGGGTGGGTCTCTTCGTGGCGCAGGAGAACACCGCGCGCTGGCGGCCGGTCGAGGTGCTGGGCTCGCGCGGCGGGCGCACCGCGGTGAAGGCGGAGCTGCGTGAGGGAGACCTGGTGCTCACGCTCGGCCACGACGACCTCTCCGACGGCAGCCCGATCCAGGTCGTCCCCGCGGCGGGCAGCGGCGGGGGCGCGGCCCCGGACACTGCCGGCGCGCCGGCCGCGAAGGGAGCCAACGGATGAGCCTCTCGAAGGTCTCGGTCCACCGGCCGATCGGCACGCTGACCATCGCGGTGGCGGTGATCGTCTTCGGCGTGGTGGCGGTGACGCGGCTGGCGGTGGACCTGCTGCCGTCGGTGGACGCGCCGCGGCTGTCGATCACCACCCGCTACGAGGGCGTGGCGCCGCAGGAGATGGAGACGCTGATCACCCGTCCCATCGAGCAGGCGGTCTCGACGATCGAGGGCGTGACCGAGCTGACGGCCTCCTCCTCCGAGAGCCTCTCGCGGGTGCAGCTCCGCTTCGAGTGGGGACACGACCTGGAGAGCGCTGCGGCGGACGTGCGCGAGATGCTCGACCGCATCCGGGCGCGGCTGCCGGAGGACGCGGACCCGCCCACCATCTACAAGTTCGACCTCGCCGAGGCGCCCATCGCCTCGCTCGGGCTCTCCGGCAAGGGCGACGCGCGCCGGCTCCGCTACCTCGCGGACGAGGTGCTCAGCCGCCGGCTGGAGCGGGTGGCCGGGGTGGCGCGCGCGGACGTGCGCGGCGGCCGCATCCGCGAGGTGGAGGTGCGGCTCGAGGCCGGAAGGCTCACCGCGCTGAACATCTCCCCCGCGCAGGTGACGGCAGCGCTGCAGGGCGAGAACCGCAACGTCTCCGCCGGCGACATGCGCAGCCGCGGCCGCGAGGTGGTCATCCGCACCGAGGGCGAGTTCACCTCCGCGAAGGAGATCGAGAACGTGGTGGTGACCACCCGCGAGGGCCGGCCCATCCGCGTGGCGGACCTCGGCGAGGTGGCGGACACCTTCCAGGAGCTGCAGAGCGAGCTGTGGGTGGACGGCGAGCCGGGCATCCGGATCCAGATCTCCAAGCAGTCGGGCACCAACACGGTGGAGGTGGTGGAGGGGCTGCGCCGGGAGATCGCCGCCATCAACGCCGACTACGACGGGCGGCTCACCCTCACCGTGCTCTCGGACAACGCGGAGTTCATCCGGGCGGCGGTGACCAACGTGCAGAGCTCGGTGCTCTACGGCGCGGGGCTGGCGGTGTTCGTGCTGCTCTTCTTCCTCCGCAACCTGCGCGCGACGCTGGTGGTGGCCACCGCGATCCCCATCAGCGTGCTCGCCACCTTCGCGCTGATGTTCTGGGCGGACGTGTCGCTCAACGTGATCTCCATGGGGGGGCTCGCGCTCGGCGTGGGCATGCTGGTCGACGGCGCGATCGTCATCCTCGAGAGCATCTACCGCAAGCGCGAGGAGGGGCACGCGGTCGTGGCCTCTGCGATCGAGGGCACGGGCGAGGTCGCCGCACCGGTCGTCGCCGGCGCACTCACCACCGCCGCGGTGTTCGTCCCCGTCGTCTTCATCGCCGGCTTCGCGGGCGTGTTCTTCCGCGAGATGGCGCTGGTGGTGGTCTTCGCGCTCGTCTGTTCGGTGATCGTGGCGCTCACCGTGGTCCCCGCGCTCGCGGCGCTGCTGATGTCCGCGCAGCAGCGGCCCGCGCCCGCCTTCGCCCGGCGGCTGTCGGCATGGTCCCTGGGCGCGGTGGAGGGGCTGGAGAACCTCTACGGGCGCACCCTCGGCGTGGCGCTGGACCGGCGGTGGTGGACCATCGGCGGGGCGCTGCTGCTGTTGGCGGTCGCCGGCTTCGGCGGCACCCTCATCCGCACCGAGCTGATGCCGGAGACCGACGAGGGGATGATCGACATCGACATCGAGCTCCCGGTGGGAACGCCGCTGGAGACGACGATGGAGGTGATGAAGGACCTCGAGCGCCAGCTCGTGGGCACGCTGCGTCCGGGCGAGCTCGCGCACGTGACGACGGTGGCGGGCCCCGAGGCGTCGTGGCGGCCGGGCGGCTCGAACGAGGGCGAGGTGGAGATCACCCTGGTCCCGGTGACGGAGCGCGAGCGCTCGGTGGACGAGGTGATGGAGGAGCTGCGCAAGGTCGCCGAGGGCGTCCCCGGCGCGGACGTGCGGGCGCGCAAGAGCACCGCCAACATGCTCTTCCGGATCATGCGCGGCGGCGCCGACCGGCTGGCGGTGGAGATCCGCGGTCACGACCTCGACACCGCGGACGCGCTGGCGGAGCGGGTGAAGGCGACGATGCGCGAGGTGCCGGGGGTGGCCCACACCTTCGTGGACCGCGAGCCGGGCCAGCTCGAGCAGAGCATCCGCGTGGACCGCGCGCGGCTGGGCGAGCTGGGCCTGTCGGGGGCGCAGGTGGCCGAGGCGGTGGAGCACTACGTGCTCGGGCGGGTGGCCACGCGGCTGCGCGACGGCGGCGCGGAGTACGACATCCGGGTGCGCCTGCGCGAAGAGGACCGGCGCGACCTGAGCCAGCTCTTCGCCCTCCCCCTCCCCCTCCCGGACGGCGGTACGGTGCCGCTGGGAGCGGTGGCGAGGGTGGAGGATCGCTCGAGCCCCACGTCCATCTCGCGGCTCAACCAGGAGCGCGTGGTGCGCGTGAGCGCGGGGATCCAGGGCAGGCCGCTCGGCGCGATCGCCGAGGACGTCCAGCAGAAGCTGAGGGGCCTCGAGGTCCCCGAGGGCTTCGCCGTGGTGGTGGCGGGCGAGCAGCAGGAGCAGGCGGAGACCTTCAACCAGCTCCTGGTGGGAATCCTGCTCGCGCTCTTCCTCGTCTACGCGGTGATGGTGGTGCAGTTCGAGTCGCTGAAGCAGCCGTTCATCGTGATGACCTCGGTGCCCTTCGCGATGATCGGCGCGGTGGGCGTGATGCTGGCGACGGGGACGACGTTCAACATGAACTCGTTCCTCGGCGTGATCGTGCTGGTGGGGATCGTGGTGAACAACGCGATCATCCTCGTCGACTACACCAACCTGCTGCGCACCCGCGGCCTCGGCGCCCGCGAGGCCCTGATGGAGGCCGGCCGGCGCCGCCTGCGTCCGGTGCTGATGACCACGCTGACCACCGTGCTGGGCATGGTCCCGCTCGCGCTCGGGCTCGGCGAGGGGAGCGAGATCCAGGCCCCGCTCGCCCGCGTCGTCGTCGGCGGCCTCATCGCGTCCACGCTGGTGACCCTGGTGTTCGTCCCCGCCCTCTACCTCGTGATGGAGCGCCGCCCCCGGAAGGAACCGATGGAGGGCAACGCCCCCGTCCGGGAGCCGTCGGGCGCGGGCCCGCGGCCGGTGGAGCCGCTGGGCGTCGCGCAGATGCAGGGCGAGGGGAAGTAGGCGGGAGAGACCTCCGCGGCGCGGCCACTCCCCGGGTGGGAAGTGGCCGCGCCCTTCTGCGGTCACTTCAAGGCAGCGCAGAGGTCTCGGTGCACG
>CAZCWA010000165.1:0-9850 GCA_964502265.1 uncultured Myxococcaceae bacterium
GGGCGATCCTCGGGTTCCTCATCTTCAACTTCAACCCGGCGTCCATCTTCATGGGCGACACCGGGAGCATGTTCCTCGGCTTCGTCCTGGCGGTGAGCTCGGTGGTCACCTCCACCAAGAGCGGCACCGCGGTGGCCATGCTGGTGCCCATCATCTCGCTCGGCCTGCCCATCATGGACACGCTGCTGGCGATGATCCGCCGCACGCTGATCGGCCGGCCGATGTTCGCGGCGGACAAGGAGCACATCCACCACCGGCTGATGAGCCGGCTGCAGCTCTCCCACCGCAACGCCGTGCTGGTCCTCTACGCGCTCTGCTGCCTCTTCGGCCTCACCGCGCTCGGCCTCTCCTTCGCCAACAGCGCCCAGAGCGCGCTGCTGCTGGCGGGCATCGCGGTGGTGGTGGTGGTGCTGATGCGCAAGCTCGGCTACCTGAACCCGCGCGGCGCCATCGCCGGGGCAGGGCAGAAGCGGCGGCGCAACGTGGCGCTGCGCACCGTGGTGAAGGAGGTCACCGAATCCGTCCGCACCGCCCAGAAGCTCTCCGAGCTGTGGGAGTCGCTGCGCCCGCTGTCCTGGGTGCTCGACCTCTCCCGGCTGGAGCTGCACCTGCGTCCCTCCGGCGCCGACGGCGACGTCTTCGAGTTCGCGATGCGGCGCGGGGACGCCGGCGCCTCCCTCCCTTTCAGTCTGCGCTTCGACGTCCGCGGCGGGCCGCGCACGGTGGGGACCCTCGAGGTCGCCTGGACGGACGGACGTGAGGCGGTGAACCGGGACGAGGAGCTCGCCCTGGAGCTCATCGCCGACGCGGTGGGAGACGCCACCGCCCGCCTCCAGGCGCACGCCGAGGCCGATCCCCACCGCCTCGTGGTCCTGAAGAGGTAGCGCGGGTGACGCATCCTCCGTCGCCGCCGCTGCTCCGGTTGCTGCGCGCGCTGCCCGGGACGCCCGCAGCGGTCGTCGATCCCCTGGATGGGCCCACCGCCCGCACCCTCGTGGAATCCGCGCGGCGGCACGCGCTCTCCGCGTGGGTCCGCCACCTGCTCGCCGAGGCGCACCTGTCCCTGCCGCCCGAGCACGCGCGCACGCTGCAGGCGGACGCGGCCAGCGTGGTGGGCACCAACCTGCGCCTCAAGGCCCTGCTCCTGCGGGCTCTGGACGCGCTGCACGACGAGGGGATCCCGCCGCCGGTGCTCCTCAAGGGCTACGGCCTCGGGCTCAGGCTCTACCCGGATCCACTCTTGCGCGCGTCGACGGACGTGGACCTGCTGGTGGAGGAGCGGCACCTGAGCGCCGCCGGGCGCGCCCTCTCGTCGCTGGGGCTGCGGCAGGTGTCCGACCCGGGCTGGGGAGACCCGCTCGAGCACCACCACCACCTGGGCTTCACCGGCGAGGCGGGGACGGTGGAATTGCACTTCCTCCCCTCGCGCGGGTTCGGCCGGAGCCTGCGCCCCGAGCCGCTCCTCGCGCGCGCCCTCCCGTTCACCGTCGAGGGACGTCCCGCCCGCCACCCCTCACCGGTCGACGAGCTGGTCTACCTCTGCGTCCACGCCGCGCAGCACGCGTTTCTCCGGCTCGCGTGGCTCTTCGACCTCAAGCTGCTCGCGCTCCGGAACGGCGACCTGCTCCAACGGCACGCCGAGGACGTGGCCCACGCCGCGCGCGCCTCCGGGATGGCGGTGGCGATCCGCTCTGCGCTGGAGCTGGCAAGGAACGCGGTGGGGCTCGAGCTTTCCCCGTCGCTGTGGGAGTTGCTGCCGGGCGAAGGGGTGCGCACTGCCGTCGCCCGCCGCCTCTTCACCGAGGACGCCCTGGTCTCCGCGCGATGGGCGGAGGGGAAGGTCCCCTCGTTCCTCGCGCGGACCCTCTTGTGCACCGGCGCCGCCGCCACCTCGCGCCACCTGCTGGAGGGCGCGGCGCGGGTGGCTAGAAGGCGCAGTTCACGCCGTTGATGACGGTGCCCGGGCCGTGGTTCTCGAGGATGCTGGTGGCCTGGGTCCACACCCCGAACCCGCCGCGGTAGCGCGCCTCGCCCCACTTCTTGTCGTTCTCCACCTTCTTCCCGTAGCCGGGGCAGCTGTAGCCGCCCTGCGGGAGCGCGGTGCCGGTGGTGTACGAGACGGCGTAGTTCGAGGGGTTGCCGGTGCGCAGGCGGCAGAAGATGTCCGCGTCGCCCTGGCCGCAGCCCAGCTCGCTGTCCCAGCTACAGCCGCCGTTGCAGTAGAGCTGCGGCGCGGTGGGCCAGACCGCGGGCGGCGGCACCGGAGGACCCGACGGCACGCACGCGTTCCCGCGGCGGGTGAAGCCCGGGACGCAGTCCGAGACCGTGCAGGGCCCGCGCGCCGAGCCGATGTTGTCGCAGGTCTCGAACGCCACCGCGTTGGGGAGGTTGCACGACCGGCGGGTGGTGGGCGCGCAGGCCTTGGGCAGGCACTGGTTCCCGCTCAGGTAGTGCCCGTCGTTGCAGCCGGCGACCACGCACGTCCCGAACCCGGTCCCCGAGCCGTTGCAGTGCTGGACGCCCCTGCCGTTGGGCACGCTGCAGGTGGCCGCGATGTTCGGCTGGCAGGACCAGACCTGGGAGTTGCAGGGCGTGGGGTCCGAGTAGTTGCCCGCGCACGTCCACCGCCACATCCCACCGGCCGCGGCCACCGCGCTCGGGGTGCCGAACCCACAGAGGTTCCACTCCGGCGCCCCCAGCGAGCCCTTGCCCGTCGCCGCGCCACACACGCCCGGATCCGGGGTGAAGCAGGAGGTGTCCGGTGCCACCTGGGCGAAGAGCGAGTCGGGCGGGGTGAGGCCGTAGGCGTGGCCGGGCACGAGGTTCCGGTAGAAGTCCGTGCCCTGCGTCCCCGCCGAGCTGCCGAAGAGCACGATGTCCGGGTAGAGCTGATCGATGGAGACCGTCTCGTTGGCGTAGTTGGTCAGCTCGGGGAACTCGAGCACGAAGGGGATGCCCTCGGTGGTCACGAAGGAGCGCCCCGGCGCCGAGCCGTCGTCCGCGGTGTTGTAGAGCCCGGCGTCCATCCGCCAGGTGCCGGCATAGCGGGGGCGGTGGATCTCGGTGCCGCGGTCGCGGTTGAAGAGGAAGAGGTCGAAGGGCGCGTCCGCGGAGGCGAGCCTCTGCGGGTGGAGCCCCACCTCCACCACGATGTCCACGTACGGCAGGCGCGGCTTCGTCGGGTCGGTGTTGATCCACCCGCGCTCGCCGGTCATCCCGAAGAGGGCGTGCAGGTCCTCGGCGAGGATCAGCGTGGCCTCGGCGGTCTGCGGATCGACCCGGACCTCACCGGCGGTGGAGCGGTTCTCGTGGGCGATGGCGTAGTGCAGCGAGGTCACGTGGTTGTTGGGCACGTTGGGCAGCCGCAGCGCGAGCCCGTTCTGCGCGCCCGCGCCCACCGCCATCACCGAGAGCGCCATCCGCAGCCCGGTGAGCCGCCCGTCGCTGTCGTAGCGGAGCACCTGGTTCCAGGCGATCACCGCGTCGTTGAAGTCGAAGTCCCCGCGGGCCGGCCACTGGTCCTCGAACATCAGCATTCCCCACGTCCGGTCGGCCGGCACGTGCACCCGGGCCGAGACCGCTCCGTCGCACGGCGCCGCGTCGATCGAATCCGGCACCCCGTCGTGATCCGAGTCCAGGTGCGGCATGCCCTGCGCGCGCACGCCCATCGGGCTCAGCGCCACCGCCACCAGGCCGGCGATCAGAAAGGTCCTGCCGAGCTGTTCGAACATGGAAACCCCCCGCAGCCCGGTAGGAGTCCGGTGCTGCTGAACGAATCCATGCCTACTACAACGAGGAAACGCGGCACAAGGGGCGCGTGCGGGGTTTCTGCCAGGGCAGACCCGGGCGGATGGCCTAGGCCGCCTCGTCCTTCCGCTCGCCGTAGTAGTACCCGTACCGGTTGTACGCGTAGTACTCGTAGCCGTACTTCGAGTCGTGGATGTTGATGTCGTTGAGCACCGCGCCGAAGAGCTTGGCCTTCACGTCGCGCAGGGCCTTCACCGCGCGGCGGGCGACCTCGCGGTGGGTGACGCCGCCCTTGAGCACGATCACCACCCCATCCACGTGCGCGGCCAGCACCACCGCGTCCGCCACCGCGCCGATGGGCGGGCTGTCGAGGATCACCCGGTCGAACCGCTCGCCGAGCTTCTGCACCAGGTCCCGGAACGCCTGGGTGTGGAGCAGCTCCGCGGGGTTGGGCGGGATGGCGCCGCAGGGCATGAGGAAGAGGTGGGGGACCTCGGTGGACTTGATCGCGTCCTCCATCGAGGCCTCGCCCACCACCACCGCGCTCACCCCGACCTCGTTGGGCACGCCGAACGCCTTGTGCAGCCTCGGCCTGCGCATGTCGGTGTCGAGGATGATCACCCGGTTGCCGCTCTGGCTCATGGCGATGCCGAGGTTGATCGCGGTGGTGCTCTTGCCCTCCTCCGGACCGCTGGAGGTGACGAGCATCGTCTTGAAGGGCTTGTCCGGGGACATGAAGAGGAGGTTGGTCCGCACCGCGCGGCAGCACTCGGCCACCGCGCTCTTGGGCTGGCGGTGGAGGAAGAGGTCCGTCCCGCCCGCCTTCTGCGCGTCCTCCTTCGCGATGGTGGGGATGAACCCGAGGAACGGCACGCCGATCCGCTCCTCGATGTCCGCCTGGGTGGTCACGCTCGAGTCCAGCATCTCCAGCGCCAGCGCGAGCCCCACCCCGCCCAGCGCTCCGAAGAGGAGCCCCAGCAAGAGCGTGTTCAGCACCCTCGGGCGCACCGGCGTCATCACCGGCCGCGCCGCGTCCAGCACCCGGACGTTGCTCGTGCGCAGAAGCCCCGAGAGCTCGATGTCCTTGAGCC
Organism: uncultured Myxococcaceae bacterium; assembly: GCA_964502265.1. Classification (GTDB taxonomy): domain Bacteria; phylum Myxococcota; class Myxococcia; order Myxococcales; family Myxococcaceae; genus JAFAFL01. The sequence goes on from CAZCWA010000165.1 coordinate 4,839, forward strand.
GCTTGAGCACCAGCTCGTAGAGGCGCTGGTCGTCCTGGGCCTCGCGCGCGAGCTGCTCGAACTCGATCTGCTTCTCGTTGACCGCGAACGCCTGCGCCTTGGTCTGCTCCAGGAGCGCCTCGAGGTTCCGCTCCTTCCCCGTCGCCTCGCGCAGCTCCGCCTCGGCGGCGACGACGATGTTCCCCAGCTCGCCCAGCAGGTCCGCCTCGGCGACCTTCAGCTTCTCCCGGCAGGCGATCAGCCGCGGGTGTTCGGCGAGGTAGCGCTCGGCGAGCTCCGCGCACTCCACCCGCTGGGTCACGAAGCGCTGCTTGAAGCCCTGGACCACCGCGCTTTCGTTGGCCGCCGGCAGGCCCTCCGCCCAGCGCGCGCTGCCGTCCTGCGCGCTGCGCTGCACCGCCCGGATCGCCTCCACCTTCGCCTTGAGACCTGCGATCTGGAGCTGGGTCTCGGTCAGGGCGGTGTTCAGCGTCCCCAGCCGCTGGCTGACCATGTTCTGCGCGTCCTCCAGCTTGGTGGAGAGCATGTCCGCGCCCTTGCGGAAGTTGAACAGCGCCACCTCGCTGGTCCGCGAGCGCTCCTCCAGCTCCTGCCGGCGCTCGTCGAGCCAGTTGGACGCGCTCTCGGTCACCTTGAGCTTCAGCGCGAGGTTCTCCTGGATGTAGGCCTCGGCCACCTCGTTGGCGAGCAGCGCCGCGCGCTTCGGATCCACGTCCTCCACCACCAGTTGGAGGACGCGGCTGTCCTTCACCGGCTTGATCTGGATCTTCCGCTGGAGCACCGCCACCGCGTCGGCATCCCGCATTGCCCGCTCGCGCGTGGCCGGGTCTGCGATCCGGTCCAGCCCGAGGAACTGCGCGTCGGCGTGCAGCCCCAGCTTCTCCACCACCCGCTGCGAGACCGCGCGGCTCTGGATCACCCGGTGCTGCGTCTCGTAGTACTCGCGGTTGGCCCAGTAGTTCGAATAGGAGCCCTCGCTGACGTCCTGCACCTCGCGGTCGAGGAAGCGGGGCGCGGTGACGTCGATGATCATCGAGGCGCGGGACTCGTAGATCTTCGGCTGCCGCAGGGTGTGCACCGCCACCGCGCCGGAGACGACGGCGAAGACCGCCAGCACCAGCCACTTCCGACGCAGGACCGCGCGCAGGAGATACTTGAGGTCGACCCCGGAGCCGACGACGTCGTCCTTCGACAGCCCTGCTTGCACAGACGGTTCGTACCACCTTCGCCTCGGGGCGGACAACGAACAGGCAGGCGGCCTCGGAGCGCCGGTGGCCAAGGGGAGGGCGCTTTGCTAGGGCCACGCGCCATGTCCTCCACCTCCGCGCCGCCCCCGTCCTCTCCCCCGCCGAAGCCGCCGCCGCCGCAGGAGGTCTCGCTGCTGGAGCTGGTGCGGATCCTCGCCTCGTTCAGCCCCCCGCGGGTGAACCTGCGCCGCGCGCCGTGGGAGGCGTACGTGGACTGGGCCATCGGCAACGGGCTGGGGCCGCTGGCGGCCTACAACCTCGAGTACCGGCTCACCGGCGGCGGCGCGCCGGAGTGGGCGCGGGACCGGTTGCTCTCGGCGTACCAGGGCTCGGTGAACGACAACGTGATGAAGCTCGTCGCCTTCAAGCGCACGGTGGACGAGCTGCAGGGCCGCAAGCTCCTCCTGCTCGGCGCGGCGTCCCACGCGGAGGTGCTCTATCCGCACATCGCCTTCCGCCCGGTGCCGGAGGTGCGGCTGTACCTCCCCGAGGCGGACCTCGAGCCCTTCACCGGCTTTCTGCGCGGGCAGCGCTTCCGCCTCCTCGAGGGCGAGGTCCCGGAGGAGGAGGGCGTCGTCCGCGGGCTCACCGACGACCACCAGATCCTCCTCCTGCAGACCTCGCTGCTCGGGCGTGGGCGCGCCGAGGCGGAGGCAGAGGTCATCGCGCGGGCGCAGGCGGTGAAGGTCTACGGGCCTTCCATGTTCCGCCCCGACCTGGAGGACGCGATCCTGCTGGCCTGCCTCGACCAGGCGCGGCTCGGCTTCCAGGTGCCGATGGTGCGCTTCGTGGATCTGCGCGAGCTCGTCACCGGCGCGCAGCACGTGAACACCGTCTACTCGCGCCCGCCGGACCTCGCGGTGGTGAAGGCGCGCGCGAAGGCGTGGAAGCTGGACCGGGCGCTCTACGCGTCCTTGCGCATCACCGCCCGCCTCTTCCCCGAAACCGAGGAGGCCACGCGCGCCGCCATGCCGGAGCTGCGCGGCGCCACCCGCGCGTTGCTGGACCGGCTGGTGGTGGAGCCCACCGTGTCCCTGGGCGGGATGCGCGCCGTCCGCGGGATGGACCGTCTGCGCCGGCTGCTGGCGGGGGAGTAGCCCCTAGAACCCGATGCGCCGCATCACGAAGCGGGGCAGGGCACGGATGACGATCATCACCAGCGCCCAGATCGGCGGCGCGTAGACCACCGGCCGGCCGCGCAGGATTCCATCGAGCACGGTGCGCGCCACCGCGTCCGGCTCGCCGGCGAAGGGCGGCGGCGACAGGCCCGCGGTCATCCCGGTCTTCACGAAGCCCGGCTTCACGCAGACGGTGCGAAGCCCCGCGGCGCGGTAGCGGTGGTCGAGCCCCTCGAGGTAGCGGGTGAGGCCGGCCTTGCTGGCGCCGTAGAGGACCACAGGCTTGCGGCCGCGCTCGCCCGCCACCGAGCTGAACGCGCACAGGGTTCCCCCGCCGCGCGACAGAAGCCGCTTCCGCGCCGCCTCGCAGAAGGAGACGGTGCCGGCGAAGTTGGCCACCAAGAGCCGGTGCGCGAAGTGGGGGTCCGCCTCCAGCTTCTCCTGCGTGCCGAAGAGCCCGGCGGTGACCACCACGGTGTCGAATCCGCCCAGCGCCTTGTCGGCCGCGTCCAGCGCCGGCTCGAAGGTGGACGGGTCCTCGAGATCACAGCGCGCGAAGCCCGAGCCCTGTCCTCGCCCCTGGCTGGGTGGGGCACGCACCGCGAGATCCCGCGCGCTCCTTTCGAGCTCCCCCTCGTCGCGCCCGAGCAGGAACACCGCATCGCCCCGCTCGGCGAAGAGGCGGGCCAGCGCGCGGCCCATGCCCTTCGTCCCGCCGAGGATCACCACCTTGCGCGCCCCTTCGCTCATGCCCCGTCTCCCAGAAGCCGCACCGACTGCCCGCTGCGGAGCCTGCGCGAAGGATCGTACTTGCGCCGCACCTGCTCGAAGCGCTCGAGCCGCGGCTCCATGGCGCGGAAGTCCTCTCGGCGGGTGAGCAGATCCTTGGTGAGGTAGATGCGCCCGCCCACGTCGATCACGAACCGGTTCAGGGCGTCGATGAGGGCCTGCGTCCCGTCGCGCATCGCGATGTCCAGCGCCACCGAGATGCCCGGCCGGGGGAAGGAGAGCAGCCCTTCGCCCTCGGGGCCGCAGTCCTTGATCACGCAGAGGAAGGACGCGCCGCCCTTCGACGCGAGCAGCTCCAGAAATCGCCGCGCCACGTCCGGCCCCGCCTCCTGGGGCAGCACCGCCTGGTACTGGGTCAGCCCGCGCCTTCCGTAGGCGCGGTTCCAGTGCCCAATCTTGTCCAGCGGGTAGAAGTAGTCCTCCGGGTGCCGGATGCCGCGGCGGCCCTTCGCGCCGTGCTTGTGGAACATGGCGAAGTTGAAGAGCCGCACCGTGGGCCGGCCGAGCACGAACTGGGGCAGCGAGAAGGGGAGCGACACCCGCCAGCGGGGCTTCGGCGGCTCGGGCGGCGCCTCCTCGGGCGTGGCCCACCTCCCTTTATAGAGGATGCCGCGGCCCAGCCCCGGGCCCTGCGTGAGGCAGTCGATCCAGCCCACGGTGAAGGGCCACTCGGGACCTGCCGCCTTCAGGCGCGCGATGTACGCGTCGATGTTCGCGACCCGCTCGCTCTCCTCCCAGATCCAGGGCGAGGGCAAGCGCTGCATCCGGAACTCGACCTCGAGGATGTGCCCGGTGAGGCCCATCCCGCCGATCGTCGCGGCGAAGAGATCCGGCAGCGCGTCTGGAGAGCGCGAGCACCACACCACCTGGCCGTCTGCCAGCGCCAGCTTGAGCCGCGTCACGTGCTGCCCGAAGCAGCCGTCGCGGTGGTGGTTCTTGCCGTGGACGTCGGAGGCCACCATCCCGCCCAGGGTGACCCAGGCGGTGCCCGGCGTGACCGGCGAGAACCAGCCGCGGGGGAGGAAGATCCGGTTGAGCGCCACCAGCGAGAGCCCCGCCTCCGCGAGCAGCAGCCCCGTCTGCGGATCGAACGCGAGCAGCCTGTCCGCCAGCCTCGAGCCCGCCACCTGCTTCACCCCCGGCGGCGGCAGCGACGAGTCACCGTAGGAGCGCCCGAGCCCGCGCGTCAGCGGCACTTCCCGGGTGACCGAGGCGAGGTCCTCGGCGCACAGTTCGATCCCCGGGACCGCCTGACGGCCCCACGCAGAGAGCGTGGGTTCGCGTCTTTTCAGCGGGCGAGCCCGCAGGCGCGCTTGGCGGCCGCGATGCTCTCCGGTGTGGCGCCGGGGCGGGTCTCGTCGAGCGCGTTGCAGTCACACTGCGGGATGAGCGCCCGGCAGCGGTCCCTGTCCGCGTCGGTCAGGTCCACGCCGGCCTCGCGGCGGGAGACCTCGGTCAGACAGTTCTCGCGGTCGATGGTGTTGGCGGCGCAGTCGCAGATCTGCTCGGCGAGCCGGCGGCACGGGTTCTTCACGAGGTCGCACCCGCCCAGGAACAGCGTCAGGCCGAGCACCGAGAGCAGCAGCGGGGTTTTCGCGAGGAGGCGCCGCATCGAGGGCGGCACAATGCCAGAGGAGGGACGCTCCGCAAGCACCAAGCGGGGACGCCTGCCTGCCGCCCGGACACGCATCACGTCCACCTTCCGACGTGGCATCCTCCGGCGTCGAATGCCTGACCGCCAGGGCCGCCGGCGCGCATCGACGTCCACGCGGGGAGCGTCTGTCTCGCTCCTCCTCGCCCTCACCGGGTGCACCGCAGCGGTGGGCGGCGCCGTGCCCGCTGCGCTCTGGCTGCTCCT
>CAZCWA010000166.1:0-7257 GCA_964502265.1 uncultured Myxococcaceae bacterium
CGGTCCCCATGTCCGTGCCGGGCGTGCCCATGTCCGTGCCGGTCCCCATGTCCGTACCAGGCGTGCCCATGTCCGTGCCGGGCGTGCCCATGTCCGTGCCGGGCGTGCCCATGTCGGTGCCCGGGGTCCCGCTCCCACCGGTGCCCATCTCCCCGTCCATGCCCGCGCCGACGTCGTCCTCGCCCATCCCCGCGCCGCCGGTTCCGAGGTCGTCCTGGGTGCCGCTGCCGCCCGCGCCGAAGTCATCCGCGCTGGGCGTGCCGCGGTCGGTGTCGAGGCCCGGATCGCCCACGCCCTCGGAGCCTGCGCCACCCATGCCCGGCTCGTCGAAGCGGTTGTCGTCGTCGAGCGCGTCGAGGTCGTTGTCGTCGTTGTTGTCGATGCCGCGCGTCACGTCCGACTGGTCGTTGGTGGTGCCGGCCTGGGTGTAGCGCTCCCTGTCCTCCACCCGCGCCTCCCTCGTCCCCGCGCACCCGATGAGCGCAAGCGCCGCCACTGCCGCAAAGAGCTTCCTCATGTCTGCGTCCTCCCCCTCGCGAGTGATTCGCGCCAGGGAAGGTGGGGATGCGAGGAGCGCGGACGGAATGGCTGGAACACGGGACGTGCCCGGCCGGCCGCCCATCGGGCCAACCGGACGATCAGTCTTGTCGTTCGGCCTCGGACACGTCCGTCTCCGGCAGCGGCAGCCCGAGCCGGGAGAGCGCGTCGAGGAACGGAGCGGGCGGCGGCGCGAACACAGGCGGCTCGCCCGGCAGCCCGAGCGCGCGCGCGTGGAGGAGGTGACGCTCGAGTCCCTCCAGCGGCTCGCCGCCGTACAGGGTGTCTCCCACCAGCGGCGCGCCGATCGACGCGAGGTGAGCGCGGACCTGGTGCAGCACACCGGTGTGGATGCGGGCCTCCACCAGCGAGTACTGCCCGCGCCGCGCGAGCACGGTGAAGGTGGTAAAGGCCTCTCGCGCGGAGCTGTGTCCGTGGACCTCGTCCGCCGCCGGCTCCACGCGATCCGTGTGGCGTGCGGGGTGCCTCAGCGCGACGTCGATCTCGCCCTCGTCCGCGATGGGGCCGGAGACGATGGCCCAGTAGCGCTTGTCCACGTCCCGGCGGGTGAAGGCCTCCCTCGTGCGCAGCCACGCCTCACGCGTCCTCGCCGCGACGATCACGCCGGAGGTGGGGCCGTCCAGCCGGTGGCACAGACCGCCCTCCCGGAGGTCGTCGCCTGCGTCCGCGCACTCGGGGTAGCGGGCCACCAGCGCGTTGACCACCGTCCCGGTCTCGCCCGGCTGCAGCGGGTGTGAGGGCCAGCCGGCGGGCTTGTCGACGTAGACGTACTCGTCCGTCTCGCGCAGCACCGGCAGCGGCGCATCGGGCGTGGGCACGGGCCGCGGATCCGCCTCGGTCAGCGCCACCGTCACCGTCTGTCCCGCGAGCACAGGCTGGCCCTTCTTCGCGGTCCGGCCGTTCACGCGCACCGCGCCCGACTCGAAGAGCGCCTTCAGCCTGGCGCGAGAGAGCGAGAGCTTGCCGCCCACCCACAGGTCGAGCCGTGCGCCCGCATCGCCCTCGGCGACCGTCAGTGTTTCCGTCTTCGTGCTCACGCGTGCGACCTATCGCAGCCGCTACAGCTCCGCGAGCGCCTCGTAGACCTCTTCCGCGGTACGCAGGCGATCCTCGGGCTCCTTGCGGATGAGCCGGTGCGCCACGCGCGCGAGCTGGGGCTCGACGTGAGGGTTGAGCGAGAAGAGCGAAGGGGGCTCGGTCTCGAGGACCTTCTGCCAGAGATCGTACGGGGTGCGCGCGTCGAAGGGCGGACGCCCGGCGAGCAGCTCGTAGAGGATGACCCCGAGGCTGTAGAGGTCCGCGCGCGCGTCGATCGCCTCGCCGAGGATCTGCTCGGGGGCCATGTAGCGGAAGGTCCCCACCAGCCGGCCGTTGGCGGTCACGCCGGTGTCGTCGGCGAGGTACTTGGCGAGGCCGAAGTCCATCAGCCGCACGATGTGATCCTCGTCGACCATCACGTTGGTGGGCTTGAGGTCGCGGTGGATGAGCCCGTGCGCGTGGATGTACGCGAGCGCCTGGCAGAGCTGCAGCACCGCGTCCGTCAGCCGGCCCACCCGCTGCGGGCGGTTGAGCGCCACGAGCTCGGCATCCGGGATGCGCTGCGGCTGCGCCTTCGCCGCGGACTTGCCGAGCAGCGGGAGCTCCCAGGCGACGTCCGGCTCCACGGCGACGAGGCCCACGCCGGTGTGCGTGTCCGGCTCGTCCGCGCGGTCCGCCAGCGCACGCACCGACTCCGGTCCGTCCTCGTAGTCGTCCAGCTCCTCGCTGGGCATCTCGGTGGCGTAGCGCGAGAGGTCGAACGCGCGCGGCCCCACATCCGTGACCGAGTCGTCGTCGAGGTCCGACCACGGATCGAACACCTCCTCCGCACCGCCTTCGACGCGGCCGCCCGCCAGCGGAAAGAAGCCGTCGACGCTGTGGCTGCCGGAGGAGCGGTTGCCGCCGCGCGCGAGATCGTCGCTGGAGAGCGAGAGGTACTGCCGCAGCGTGAGGCCCTCCACGAGCTCCATCGCCAGATACGGATAGCCGTGGAACACGCCGGTGTCGAAGACCCTCACCACGTTCGGGTGCGCGAGGTCGTGCAGCGTCTCGAACTCGCGGGCGAGCCTGCGGGCCGCTCTGGGATCGAGTGCGGGGCCGGTGCTGAGCAGCTTGAGCGCGGCGGACTCGCCGGTGCGGCGATCGATGGCGCGATAGACGGTCCCCGCACCACCCGCGCCGAGCGTCTCCAGCACGCGGTAGGGACCAATCACCCGGGGAGGCATGAAACCGGGATCCTACACGCGATCCCAACACCGTCGACAAGAGGACACAGCCGTGGGTGTAAGCAGACCCACAGGCAGTCAGAAGGCGAGCAACTCTCGCTGTTTACCCCGTGCGCCGCTTGACTGTAGGGTGCGCGGCCTCATGCAGACCCCGTCGCACCTGGTACGGCTGGAAGAAGAGGTGAAGGCCCGCCCGCTCCCCGCCCACGTCGGCATCATCATGGACGGCAACGGGCGTTGGGCCGAGCAGCGGGGCCAGGCGCGCATCGAAGGACACCGCGAGGGCTCGAACAGCGTGCGCGAGGTCACCCGCTGCGCGCGCCGGATCGGCGTGAAGGCGCTGACGCTCTACGCGTTCTCCTCCCAGAACTGGTCGCGTCCGGCGGACGAGGTGGCGGGGCTGATGGAGCTACTGCGCGAGTACCTCGAGAAGGAGCGGGCCGAGATCATGGAGAACCAGATCCGGCTCAACGCGATCGGGGAGGTGGACCGGCTGCCGCGGTACGTGCGCGATCCGCTCGATGCCCTTCGACGGGATTCGGCGCAGAACGATGGGATGGTGCTCACGCTCGCGCTCTCGTATGGCGGGCGGGAGGAGATCCTCCGCGCGGCCCGGTCCCTCGCCGAGCAGGCCGCGCAGGGCGTGCTGTCGCCTGCGGAGATCGACGAGAAGGCGTTCGAGCGCGCGCTGTGGACGCACGATCTGCCGGCGCTCGACCTCGTGATCCGCTCCAGCGGCGAGCAGCGGATCTCCAACTTCCTCCTCTGGCAGGCGGCGTACGCAGAGCTGGTGTTCACCGACGTGGCGTGGCCGGACTTCCGGCAGGAGCAGTTCCTCCGCTGCGTGGATCAGTACCAGACCCGCGAGCGCCGCTTCGGGCTCACGGGCGCGCAGGTGGCGGTTCAGGCGCCGCGCGCACAGGGGACGGTGTGAACGAGAAGAATCGCAACCTGGCACTTCGGGTGGGCAGCGCGGCCGTCCTGCTCCCGGTGGTGCTCGGCTTGTTGTGGGCGGGCGGCTGGTGGAGCGCGGGGCTGATGGCGGGGGCCGCGGCGATCTGCGCCTCCGAGTACTTCCTCATCGTCTTCAAGCGGCTGGGGCCGATGGCGTGGCTGGCCATGGCGGGCGCGGCGCTGATGCCGCTCTTCCACGCGATGGCGCCGGAGCAGGCCTGGTCCCTGGCGTTCTTCACCGTGGCGCTGGTCTTCCTCGCGTCGTGGACCTACCACCTCATCGCCGGGCCCTTGAAGGAGGCGCCGGCACACGCGGCGCACGCACTCACCGGGTTGGTGTACGGCGGCCTCGGGCTGGCGGCGCTGGCGTGGTTGCGGCTGTTGCCGGAGACGGGGCTCGGCTGGGTGATCGTCGCGCTGGTCATCACCTGGACCAACGACACCTTCGCGTACTTCGCGGGAAGGCTCTTCGGGAAGCACAAGCTCTACCCCGAGGTGTCGCCGAACAAGACGTGGGAGGGCTTCTTCGGCGGCATGTTCGGCTCGTTGCTGGGCATGCTGGTGCTGAAGGTCGGCGTCTACGACTGGCTCACCTGGGTGGACGTGGTGGGCGTGGGGCTGCTCGGCGGCATCTTCGGTCCGCTGGGGGACCTCGCCGAGTCGATGCTCAAGCGCGCGTACGGGGTGAAGGACTCGGGGAAGATCATCCCGGGCCACGGCGGCCTGCTCGACCGGATCGACGCGCTGGTGTTCAACGCCCCGGTCGTTTTCGCGTGGGTCGGGTTCGCGCGCGTCCTCTTCGTGTAGCCGGGCGGTCGCCAGGGTGTGTCCGCAGACGTGGGACGATGTCGTCCGGACGTGCGTGTGTGCGTTGTCGCATCGGGATCCCACCATTAGTGTGGGGCCTCCATGAATCCGCAGACCCTCGTGCTGTTCGTGATCCTGCTGGGCGTGTTGATCACCGTCCACGAGCTCGGGCACTTCCTCGTCGCCAAGCTGCTCAACGTGAAGGTGCTGCGGTTCTCGATCGGCTTCGGGCCGAAGATCGTGGCCTTCACCCGCGGCGAGACCGAGTACCGCATCGCGTGGATCCCGCTCGGCGGCTACGTGAAGATGGCCGGCGAGCTGCCGCACGACGAGGAGAACCCGGAGGACGCGAAGCGGGGCTTTCTCGCGCAGGCGCCCTGGCGGCGCGCGCTGATCGTGATCGCGGGCCCGGCGTTCAACCTGCTCTTCCCGCTGCTCATCTACTTCTTCGTCTTCTTCGGCAGCCACGAGCAGATCTCCCCGGTCATCCGCTTCGTGCAGCCGGGCCTTCCCGCGGCAGAGGCCGGGCTGCGCGCCGGCGATCGCGTCCTCTCGGTGGAGGGCGAGCCGGTGGACAGCTACCTCCGGTTTGCCAGCGCTGTGGAGAAGCGCCCGGAGCTGCCCACGCGGCTGGTGATCGAGCGCGACGGTGAGCGGCTGGAGAAGACGGTCACGCCCGCGGCTGCGTTCACCGCGGACGTGTTCGCGGAGACGCGGGGCGAGATCGGCGCCGAACGCTTCTCGCCGGAGCCGGTGCTGGGCGTGCCGGAAGAGGGGACCGCGTACGCGGCGGGGCTGCGCACCTTCGATCGCGTGCTGCGCGCGAACGATCAGCCGGTGCCGGATCTGCAGACGCTGGAGCGCATCCTGGAAGGCGTGCCCGCGGGCGAGACCGTGTCGCTGGAGGTGGCGCGGCTCGAGCCTCTGGCGCTGCCCGGCGTGGGCGGCGCCACCCCGCGGATGGTGAAGGTGGAGGTGCCGGTCAGCGAAGGCTCGGGCCTCGAGGCGATCGGCGCGGAGATGAGCGACCTGTACGTGGGGCTCGTCTACGACGGCGGTCCGGCGGACAAGGCGGGCCTTCAGCGCGGCGACCGGTTGATCTCTGTGGACGGGCGTCCGCTGCGCTCGTTCCGCGACTTCACCATCTCCATTGCGCGCACCGAGGAGCGGCCGTTCAAGCTGACCTGGCGCAGTGATGGCGAGGTGCGTGAGGAGACGCTGGCGCGCGGCCGGTTCAACCGCACGGACGTGCTCGGGCAGAAGGTCCCCACCGAGGGCATCGGCGTGGCGGGCGGGCTGGTGGGTTGGAGCGCCGCCTACGCGCCCGAGGTCGAGCGCGTGAACGTGCACATCGGCTTCGCGGAATCGGCGAAGGAGTCCGCGCAGATGGTGCCGCTGGTGATCGGCCAGACGGTCCGCGTGGTGGGGATGCTCTTCACCGGGGACATGCCGTTCAACACCCTGGGCGGGCCGATCATGATGTTCCAGCTCACCGGCATCCAGGCGGAGAAGGGGTACCGGGACTTCCTCCAGCTCATGGGGGCGATCTCGATCAACCTCGGGATCATGAACCTGCTGCCCATCCCGATCCTGGATGGCTTCGCGCTGCTGGCGGCGCTGTGGGAGGCGGTCCGGCGGCGCCCCATCCCGGTGCGCGCGCGCGAGGTCGCCAACATGGTCGGCCTGGCGATGCTGATCATCATCATGGTCCTCGTGTTCAAGAACGACCTCACGCGGTAGGCCATGACGGAGCCTCGTCTCGCTCGGGACGCGCTGCGGTTCTGCGCCTGGATGGCGGTCGCAATCGCGGTCGCCTTCACCGTGGCCGGTTGCCCTCCGCGCGTGCAGGTGAAGCCGGAGGAGGCGGACCGCCGCCATGCCCCGATGCAGGAGGGCGTGGCGAGCTGGTACGGCGCCTGGCACCACGGGAAGCTCACCGCCAGCGGTCAGCCCTTCGACAAGGAGGCGCTCACCGCCGCGCACCGGACGCTGAAGTTCGGGACCTGCGTGAGGGTGCGGCGCGTGGAGAACGGCCGCGAGGTCCAGGTGCGGATCAACGACCGAGGGCCGTACGCGAAGAACCGGGTGATCGACGTCTCGGAGGCCGCCGCGCGCAGGCTGGACATGATCGAGCAGGGCGTGGCGCGGGTGCAGCTCTTCCCCTGCCGCTAGACGCGCGTGCTTTTCACCGCGCCGGCGTTTAGGTGTGTCCGACCATGAAGACCCTCCGCGTCGACATCTGGTCCGACATCGCCTGCCCCTGGTGCTACGTGGGCAAGCGGCGCTTCGAGGCCGCGCTCCAGCAGTTCCCCCACCGAGACAGCGTGCAGGTCGTCTGGCGCTCGTTCGAGCTCGATCCGGAGTCTCCGCGCGAGACGGCACCGGGCGTGGGCTATGTGCAGCGCCTGGCGGACAAGTACGGCGCGCCGCTGGAGCAGGCGCAGGGCATGGTCCAGCGGGTGGCGGACGTGGGCCGCGCGGACGGGATCGACTTCCGCTTCGACCGCATCGTGGGCGCCAACACCTTCGACGCGCACCGCCTGTTGCAGTTCGCGAAGACGAAGGGACTGCCCCTCCAGAACGCACTGAAGGACCGGCTGGTGCGCGCCCACTTCACCGACGGGGTGGCGGTCTCGGACCACGCGGTGCTGGCGCGGCTGGCGGGCGAGGTGGG
>CAZCWA010000166.1:7357-9815 GCA_964502265.1 uncultured Myxococcaceae bacterium
GCCGCCCCGCCGGTAGCGCGCTGTTGCTCCGCCGCACCCGCGCGGGTACATGAGCGCCCGTGCTCCTCGCCCTCGACACCTCCACGCTGACGCTGTCGATGGCGCTGCTCGACGAGACCGCCGGCAGTGAGACGCGCGTGGTGGAGCACCTGCTCATCGGCCCGCCGCGCAAGGTGAGCGAGATGCTGCCGGGGGAGCTCGGCGAGCTGCTTCAGCGGCACGGCGTGAAGCTTCCGGACCTGCGGGCGATGGTCTTCGGACTTGGGCCGGGATCCTTCACCGGCCTTCGCATCGGCCTGTCCACGCTCAAGGCGCTGGCGTACGCGTCGAACGTGCCGCTGATGGGGGTCTCCTCCCTGGCGGCGGTGGCGCTGGAAGGGCCCCCGGACAGGACGCTTCTGCCCATCGCGGTTGCGCGCACGCAGGAGCTCTACGTGGGCCAGTACCGCCGCACCTCGCAGGCTCCGAACGAGGTGGCGCTGCTCGCACCCGAGGACGCGGGGCATCCCTCGGAGATCGCTGCGCTGAGCTCCAGGATCGAGGACTCGGTGCTGCTCGGGCCGGCGGTGGGGGAGTACCGCGCGCAGCTCGAGTCGCTGGGTGTGCCGGCGGATCGCCTGCTGGAGGTGGCGCAGGTTCCGTCCTCGGTGGCGCTGGGCACGCTGGCGCTCCGGATGGGGCTGCCCGAGCGGTACGACGCCCAGGCAATCTTCGCGCTGGAGCCGCACTACGTCCGGGCCTCCGAGGCCGAGCGCAACCCGAAGTTCCCTCCACTGCCGGGGCCTCTGCCCGCGGCGCGGCTGAAAGAGGATTGACGACATGGAGAAGCGCCCTCGGTTCGGCGTGGTGGGAGCGACGGGGACGGTCGGCCGCGAGGTCCTGGCCGCGCTGTATGACGCGGAGGTCCGCTCCGAGGAGATCTCGATCTTCGCCTCCGAGCGTTCGGTGGGCGAGGAGGTCGACTTCGGCGGCGACGACAGCCTCGAGGTCGAGGAGCTCCCGAAGGACGACCTGTCCTCCGCCTTCCGCGGCCTCGACGCGGTGATCCTCGCGGTGCCGCCGGACGCGGTGCCGGCGCTGGCGAAGGCGGCGAACGTCTCGGGAGCGTGGGTGGTGGACACGAGCCCGCTGCTTCGCCTGGACGCGGACGTGCCGCTGGTGGTGCCGGCGGTGAATGGCTCCGCGCTGCAGCGTCCCTTCAAGGGACGCACGGTGGCCACGCCGGGACCTGTCACCGCCGCGCTGGTCACCGTGCTCGAGCCGTTGCGCACCTTCGCCGGCGCACGCCGGGCCTTCGTCACCGCGCTGATGGGCGCTTCGTCGCTCGGCCGCCGCGGCATCGCCGAACTGGAGAAGCAGACGGCCGGGCTGCTGTCCGGGCGCGAGGAGGCGCCTGAGCTCTTCCCGCATAGGCTCGGCTTCAACCTCATCCCGCAGGTCGGCGACTTCGAGCCCAGCGCATCCGCCCACTCGAGCGAGGAGCGGAGCTGGTCCGCTGAGTCGCAGCGCGTGTGGTCCGGCATCGAGGACGCGCCGGAAATCCGAGGCACCGCGATCCAGGTGCCCACCTTCTACGGCCACGCGCTCACGCTGACGGTGGAGCTGGGGCGGGACGTCACCGTAGATGAAGTCCGCGAGGCGCTGCGGCGCGCGCCGGGGCTGAAGGTCCTCGATGCTCCCGCCGAGCGCGTCTACCCGATGCCGATGCTCATCACCGCGGATCCCACCGTGCACGCAGGCCGCATCCGGGTGACGCCCGCGGCCAACGGCGGACGTGCGGTGGTGGAGCTGGTGGTGGTGGTCGACAACGCGGGGAGCGGCGCCGCCCGGAACGCCGTCGACGTGGCGCGCGCGCTGTTGCGCCGGCGGGCGTGACATTTTGACAACGGGCCCCGCGGCCCGCCTGCCCATTTGGCTGAGCGGCCGCTCGCCCGGCGTCGCCGATCGCTGCGGCGGTGCGCCCTTTGCGAATGGCCTTCACCTTGCTACGACACCGCGCGAATGCGTCACCTGATCACTGCGCTGCTCTTCTTCGTCCCCGTCGCTGCGTTCGCCCAGACCCAGGAACTGGTGGTGACGCTGAACGGGGCCAATAACAACCTCACGGTCGGGCCGCGCGACTGCGATGGCTCGATCCGCGTGGATTGGACGAGCAACGCCCTCCAGACGCTCTTGTGCGAGCCGCTGCAGAGCTGGCTCACCACGTCCGCGGCGTGCGCCAACCGCCCCGGCGACAATGATCTGATCGTCGACACCGTCACCGGAGAGAACCTCCCGGTGCAGAAGACGGGGAACTTCACCTTCCGCGTGGACGTGCTGCCGGTCTTCGGGACCGGTGATGCGCCGCTGACCTGTCCGCAGCCGGATGAGCAGACGACGTGGAAGCTGTGCACCAGCTTCCGCACCACGACCTTCTCGGACTGCACCAACGACTCGATGGTGTTCGTCGAGAACGACC
>CAZCWA010000167.1:0-1811 GCA_964502265.1 uncultured Myxococcaceae bacterium
TTTGCAGTTACCCTCCACAGTGAAGGGTATCCGCAAACTCGCCGCAAACTTACCCCCACCGCGGCCGCATGCGGCGCATCGCATCGAGCAGCCAGGAAGTAAGGGCCCCGGCAGCCTCCTCACTGGATTCTCCGCCCGTGCCGCGGTGCGCACCTTCCCTCCGTGACGCGCCGGGCGATCGAGGACCACGCAGCAATCGGGGACGCGCAGACGGTGGCGCTGGTGACCCGGGACGGCGCGGTGGACTGGCTGTGCTGGCCCCGCTTCGACAGCCCGAGCCTCTTCGGCGCGCTGCTGGATCCCGACCGGGGTGGCGCGTTCGTGATCCGCCCGGACGCCACCGCGGGGTTCAGGTCCACGCGCAGCTATCTCGACGGCTCCAACGTCCTGCGCACCCTCTGGCGCTCGCCCGACGGCGCGTCGGTCATCGAGGTGCTCGACTGGATGCCGGTCGCGGACGCGTCCCTCCGCCGCCGTCGCATCCAGCCTGAGAGCGCGCTCGTCCGCCGGGTGCGGTGCCTGCGGGGCTCGGCTCCGGTGCGCGTCCACTTCGATCCGCGGCCCGACTACGGCCGGGCGAAGAGGAGCCGGCTCGAGCGCACGCCCAACGGCCACCGGGTGCGCGTGGGCAGCGGCTGCGCGGTGCTGATGACGAAGCCGCACCTGTCGCTCGACCCCGGGACGCGCGACGCGACCATGACGCTCCGGAGCGGCGAGACCCTCAGCGCCGCGCTCGTCTGGTCCAGCGAAGCACCCGAGGTGGTGGTCGATCCCGCCCTCTTCGCCGAGGAGAGCCTCGACGCGACCCTGCGCGTCTGGCGGAGCTTCTGCGGCCGCATCCGTTACGACGGCCCGTGGCGCGAGCAGGTGGTGCGCAGCGCGCTGGCCCTGGAGCTCCTCCGCTTCGCGCCCTCCAGCACCTTCGTGGCCGCGCCCACCACCTCACTCCCCGAGCGCCCCGGCGGCGACCTCAACTGGGACTACCGCTACTCGTGGGTGCGCGATGCGGCGCTGACGGTGCGCGCGCTGGAGTCACTCGGCTTCGAGGCGCAGGCAGACGCGTACGTGAGCTGGCTGTTGCACTCGACGCGGCTCACGCGGCCGCAGATGCACGTGATGTACGACGTGTGGGGACGATCGACGCCGGAGGAGGAGACGCTGCCGCACTGGCGCGGCTACCGGGGCGCCTCGCCGGTGCGCATCGGCAACGCGGCGGCCGACCAGCTCCAGCTCGACGCCTATGGCGAGGTGGTGGACGCGGTGGCGCACCTCGTCCGCCGCGGCGAGCACATCGATCACGAGACCGCCGTCCTCCTGCGCGACTTCGGCGAGTTCGTCTGCGTCCACTGGGAGCTCCCGGACTCCGGCATCTGGGAGATGCGCGCACAGCCGAAACACCACACCCACTCCAAGGTCTCCTGCTGGACCGCGCTCGACCGGCTGCTCGAAGTGGACAGGCGACAGCGCTTCCGCCGCTTCCCGCGCGAGCGCTTCGCCCTCAACCGCGAGCTGCTCCGCCGCGCCATCCGCGCCCGCGCCTTCAATCCCCGCGTCGGCGCCTACACCCAGGCCTTCGAGGACGACCACCTCGACGCCAGCGTGCTCCTGATGAGCTGGTACGGCTTCGAGCCCGCCACCTCGCCGCGCATGCGCCAGACCGCGCGCGCCATCGTCGAGAAGCTCTCCCCCGCGCCCGGGCTCCTCTACCGCTACGACCAGAGCATCGCCGCGAAGGAGGGCACCTTCGTCATCTGCTCCTTCTGGTACGCCGAGCTGCTCGCGCGCGGGGCGGGGACGCTGGAGGAGGCCGA
>CAZCWA010000167.1:1911-9727 GCA_964502265.1 uncultured Myxococcaceae bacterium
GCCACCGTGGTGCTGAGCGTCCTCATGGCCGGCAGCCAGCGGCTGAACCTGACCCGGATGAACCTGCCCTACCTGCTGGGGAGCATGGTGGCCCCCGACCGGGACCGCGCGCGCCTCTTCGGGCTGCTGGTGCACCTGGTCAACGGGCTCGTCTTCTCTGCCGTCTACGTCGCCGCCTTCCATGCGAGGGGCCGGGCGGACGTCTGGTTCGGCGCTCTCATCGGCTTCGTGCACGCGATGTTCGTGCTCACCGTGGCGCTGCCCGCGTTGCCTGCGTTGCACCCGCGGATGGCCACCGCCGCAGAAGGGCCCAGCGACGTGAGACGGCTCGCGCCGCCGGGCTTCTGGGGACTTCACTACGGACCGCGCACGCCCATCTCCATCGTGCTCGCGCACCTGGTGTTCGGCGCGATCCTCGGGCTGTTCTACCGGGTCTGAACCCGGAAGGCCCTCAGAGCTCCCGCGACATGAGCAGGCGGAGCTTGCCGCTCTTCTTCGAGACCACGGTGGCCACGGTGGTGAACCCCGCGTTCCGGTAGAAGCTCACCGCGGGCCCGTTGGCCGGATCCACGCGCAAGGCCAGCGTGCGCCGGTGCATGTCCCGCGCGACCTGGAACGCATGGTCCAGCACCCGGGAGCCGAGCTTGCGCTGCCGGAGGTCCGGCTTGACGACGATGTTGCGCATGTACGCCGCGCCCTGCACCGGGCCGTCCCGCTCCACGGTCACGTAGCCCACCACCTGGTTGCCGAGCTTCGCCACGTGGATGAACGGGCGCAGCTTGGTCAGCGCCTCGAGCGACTCCTCCGCGCTCTCGCCGCGGCCTTCCCACGGCTCCGAGCCCGCCCGGATGGACGCGACCGACTGCATGTCCTCGTCCGTGGGGAGGCTGAACTGCAGCGCCGCCGCCACGTCCCTGGGCGCGTTCGTCATGTCGAGGGGAGGCACCGCGAGTTCCTTGATGTCACCGAGCTGTTTCATGGTCATGCCAACCCTCCTGGTCAGCCCCCCTGCTTGGGGCTTCGATCCTAACCGTTGACCCCATGGGGGTGAATCCCCAATGCCCCCCGCTTCTTTTTCGAGCCACGGCCGGCTGCTGCCCTTGCCGGTGGGCGCGGAACGTCGATTCGTTCACGACGTCCCAAACCGTCTATAACGGTGGGTGTCCGGGGAATCCGCCAGGGTTCCGCACTCCCACCGGCCAACCCATCGCCCGTGCAACTCAACCACGCCCAGCGCGAATTGACGGTCAAGGTCGTCTATTACGGCCCCGGCCTCTCGGGGAAGACGACCAACCTGCAGATGATCCACGCCCGCACCCGTTCCGAAGTGCGGGGCCGGCTGCTGACCGTGGAGACCCACGACGATCGCACGCTGTTCTTCGATCTCCTGCCCGTCTTCTTCAGCACCGCCAACGGGTTCAAGGTGAAGGTAAAGCTCTTCACCGTCCCCGGCCAGGTGATCCACAACGCCACACGACGGATCGTCCTGCAGAACGCGGACGCGGTGGCGTTCATCGCGGACAGCCGGCGCAACGCCACGTCGGAGAACAACGCCTACTGGCGGAACCTCGCCGAGAACCTCAAGGAGAACGGCATCGACCCGCGCGAGATGCCGCTGGTCATCCAGTTCAACAAGCGCGACCTGCCGGACGCGAAGACGGACGAGGAGATCGCAGAGGTCCGGACCAAGGGGAAGGAGCCGGTCATCGGCGCGGTGGCCATCCGGGGCGAGGGCGTGCTGGAGACGCTCCACGCGGTGCTGCAGGCCGCCTTCCGCGCCATCGAGGAGCGGGCCTCGGTCAGCCGCAACATCGGCCTCACCGAGGAGGAGTTCCTCGGGAAGATCTTCGCCAACATCGACGTCAGCGGGACCACGCTCGAGGGCCTCTACGCCGTCGACGCGGACGGGAAGTCGGAGGCGGCGCCGTGAGTGGATTGGGAGCCGTGCGCGATCCCGCGCTCAGCGAGGCGGCGGTTCGTGCGCAGGAGGCCTCGGGCCGGCGCGAGTCCGTGCTGCAGCGGCGGCTGGGCCTGTCCGAGATGCTCGACCTCGGCACCTTCACCGAGCTGGTGAAGAACTTCGTCGAGCTCTACAAGGTCGGGATCAAGGTGTTCGACGAGCGCGGCGCCAAGCTCGCGGACATCAAGGTCGGCAACGGCGACTTCTGCGGCTACGTCTTCTCCTTCCCGGAGGGCCGCCACCGCTGCACCGCCACCGTGGCGCGGGTGAAGGACGGACCCCTCGGCCAAGTGCAGGGCGCGCGTGCGCCGCTGTCGGTGGAGCCGCCGCCGCTGGGGATGATCACGCTGCCCTGCTTCACCGGGCTGCGCTACCTCGTGCTCCCCATCCGCTGGGAGGGCGACACGCTGGGCCGCGTGGTCTTCGGTCCCTTTGCGCCGGACGATCTGGAGGAGCTGCCGCAGTCGTTGAAGGACGTGTCCTCCTCGCTCGACCTCGCCCAGGCGCAGGCGCTGATGGCGGCGGTGCGCAGGGCGCCGGAGAGCACGGTGGTGAAGGTGATGGCCCACTTCGCCCAGCTCCTCGAGACGCTGGTGGCGGCGGGCCAGAAGACCTACCTCACCTCGCACCTGCACATCGAGGCCACGCTCGAGTCCAACCGCGAGCTGGAGGCGCGCAACCGCAAGCTCGAGGAGATGAACCAGAAGCTGAAGGAGCTGGACCGGCTGAAGTCCAGCTTCCTCGCCACGGTGAGCCACGAGCTGCGCACGCCGCTGACCTCGATCATCGGCTACTCGGAGATGCTGGCGGAGGGCCTGGCCGGCACGCTCAACACCGAGCAGGTCGAGTACGTCCGCACCATCATGGAGAAGGGCGAGACGCTGCTGAAGCTCATCTCCTCCATCCTCGACATCAGCCAGATCGAGGCCGGCAAGCTGCGCCTCGCCTTCGAGGACACCAGCCTGCCGGAGCTGGTCCAGAGCTCGGTGACCTCGGTGAAGCCGCAGGCCCAGAAGAAGGGCGTGACCCTGCAGACGCGCGTGCCGCCGGGCCTTCGCGCGCAGGCGGACCGGGACAAGCTCAAGCAGGTGCTGGTGAACCTGCTCGCCAACGCGGTGAAGTTCACCGGACGCGGCGGGACGGTCAGCGTCCACCTCTCGGACCCCGCGCTCCAGCCGGAGCTCGGCGGCGCGGAGGGCTACCGGATCATCGTCGAGGACTCGGGGGTGGGCATCCCGCCGGACCAGTTCGAGAAGATCTTCGACACCTTCTACCAGGTGGACTCCTCCTCCACGCGCGAGTTCGGCGGCGCAGGCCTCGGCCTGTCGATCGTGAAGTCCTTCGTCGGCGGGCACGGTGGCCTGGTGCGTGTCTCCAGCGAGCTGGGGAGAGGGTCGCGCTTCAGCGTGGTGCTCCCGCTCGAGCCGCCGCAGCACACGGGAATCAGCGTCCGTCCACCGGTCGCCGAGTCCTCGCCGGACCGCTTCTAGGGCTCACTCCTCTGAGCGGAGGCGGCGCATCAGCTCGCGGGCGCTGCCGCCGCGTTCGAAGCGGACCTCGCGCAGCGCGCCGCCGGGTCCGAGCTCGAAGTGGAAGGCGAGCGTCGGCTCGCCGCCGAAGTGGTAGCGCAGGTCCGCGATCCGGAGCGCGTGACCGCCGGCTTCACCGCCGTGTCCGGTGACCGTGACGAGCGGCAGGCGGGCCCAGGCGAGCGCCTCGCGGACGGTGGGATCCTCCAGCGCGCCGGGAGGGAGTGCCGGTTGCGAGGCCTCGTGCACACGCTGCTCGGTGATCGCGCCAAAGGGCCGCACGATTCCCACGTGGTACTGCGCGTCCGCCTCCACGGCGTAGCGCCAGGTGATGGGAGCGAAGGGGAGGGGAAAGACCTCCACCCGTGTCGCGTTCGGGTGCGCCTCGGCCACCCGCTCGAGGAGCTGGGCCCGCGCCGCCACCCGGGCGGTGATGTACGCCACCGAGATCGCCGCGCCGATGAGGAGGGCTGTGCGCGCGCTCCAACGAGCGGATCCACGCACCGCGAGCACCCCGGCGACCACCGCCCCGGCGAGCAGCGGCACCGTGACCAGCGGGTCCACCACCAGCGTCCAGTCGAGGCTGAGGCGCCGGTCGCTGAAGGGGAGGAAGAGGCGCGTGCCCCAGCCGGTCCACGCGTCCGCGAGCAGGTGTGCGAGCAGGGTGGAGGGCAACGCCCAGGCGAACATCACCGGCATGCGCGCGCCGCGGAAGAAGGGCCGGACGAGCAGCACCGCCACCAGCGCCACCAGTGGCGCGAAGAGGATCGCGTGGGTCGGACCCCGGTGGGCGTGAAGCGCCTGCAGCACCTCGTTGCCGGAGGGCCAGAAGGTGTCGAGATCCGGCAGCTCGGCTGCGACCACGCAGGCCACCAGCACCGCCTTGTCGGTGGGCGAAAGAGCCTGTGTGGGCTCGACGCCGCCGCGCCGCCTCCGGTCCGGCCGCCGCAGCGCCCCGATGGCCAGCCCGAAGAGCCCGTGGGTGAGGTTGTCCATGCCGGCGCGGACCGTACCGCCCTCGCGCGAAGGTGCCATGCCCCCACCTGCTTCTTTGCAGCGCCCGATGTCCGCGAGCCCGTCCGGTCGCTCGGCGTCCGTGGTTGTATGCGCTCCACAGCCTGCAGAGGAAAAGCGCGCGCTATATGCTCTCTCCAGGGTCATGACGCAGCACGAGATTGCCATCGCGGAGCTGGGGCGGCGGTTGTCAGATCGTCGGGCGGAGGCATGCCTGGAACTCGATGCGCTGGCTGAACGGGCGGGCGTCGCACGTGAAGCGATCGAGCGGTTCGAATCCGGCGCGATGTCGCTCGGTGCGGGGGCGCTGACCCGAATCGCGGCGGTGCTCGGTATTCCTGCGGCCGGGCTGTTGTCGGTAGAGGCCCCCGAGGAGCGTGCGCCGACCGCGCCCGAAATGCTCCTGCTCGGAAAGAGCACGGGGTGGCTGCGGCCGCGCGACACCGAACGGATCGCGCGCGCCTTCGATCGCGCGCGGGCGTTCGTAGAACTCGGAGACCTGCTTCGCGTCGAGCGGGTGGGGTTGCCTGCTGTCAGCACGCTGGCGTCCGAGCTCGACCCATACAGGGAGGGCTATTCATCTGCCCGCATCGCACGGCATGACCTTGATTTGCCGAGCGAGGCGCTCAGGAACCTCTCGCGCATCATTGAGGATCGCTTCGACATCCTCGTGGTGCGCTTTCGGTTCGAGAGTCCGGACGTCCGGGCAGCCGCGGCACGGGCCGGGCGCATCCGCATCATCGCGCTGAACACCGTCCTGCGTCGTCTCGGCAGCATCCGCCGCGCGCTTGCGCATGAGCTGGCGCATCATCTCCTCGACCTGCCGGTGGACGGCGCCGTCGTCGACAGGGCACAGGAGGGCGAGGCCTACTCGCACGAGAAGGCCGCAGTGGAGAAGCGCGCCGACGCTTTTGCCCTGATGTTCCTCGCACCCGAAGCGGGAGTCCGCGCGCTCCTGGGCCACCCTCGTCAGACGGCCAATCTCGAGACCGCCCGCTCCCTCACGCTCGAACTCCGCCGCACCTTCGGGCTCGGCTTCGACGCGGCGGCGTATCACCTCGAGAACCTGGGGTACTTCGCCCACAAGGGGATGGCAGAAGCGCTTCAGGATGACGCATCGCCAGTGCCCGAGCTCGAAGGGTTCGAGGTGAACGCCCTGCCGGACGGACTGGAACGCCGTCTGCGCGCAGCAGAGGAGGCCAGTCTCCTGTCGTCGGGCCGGCGCCGCGAGTTGCTGGGGCGCGCGTGGGTCGACGAGAGCTAGCGTGGAGCAGGAACTGTTCGCGCCAGATGCCGACGTGCTGGCGAGCTTCCAGCGGGCGAGACAAGAGCAAGCGCTCCTGGCAGTGGGCCGGCTTCCCGTCCTCGTGACCGACGTCGTCTGGGACGAGCTGGTTCTGGGGCCGGTTCTGAAGGCGCCTCACGGGATCGGTTCACGAGAGGCCGATCATCGCAGGCAGCAGGCCGAGACAATGAAGCAGTTGCTGAAGGGAATCGCCTCCGCGCCGACGGAGATCGCCGCAGGCTCGAGTACGGCCAGCATCCTCGCGCGACTTCAGATGGTGCGACCCGAAGGTCCCGGTGAGGACTCGGTCATTGCGCTCGCGTTGAGCCGACCTGAGGTCATCCCGGTGCTGATGGACCGCCCTGCGCTTGCCCGTGCCATTGAAGAGGTTCCGCGTCGGGTCCTCTCCATCCATGGCTTCCTCCGGGTGCTGGAGCGCGACCACGGCGTTCCGCGAGCGACAGGTGACGCAGTATCGGACTACCTGCAGCGCGCGAGGAACTTCGTCGCGCCGCTCTGGTGGCGGGCGCGGTGAGCAACGAATCAGTGGAGGCCTGGCCATGAACCGCCCCGGCACCGGGCGCAGCGGTGAGTTCGCGCGCATCGATCGCTTCCTCTCCATCTTCCGCCGCGAGGGCGTGCGGACGGAGGGCCTGGATGCGGGCATCGTCATCGGCCCCGGAGACGACTGCGCGGTGCTGCGGCCGGGGACGGCGACGGAGCTGTGCGTCACCACCGACGCGCTGGTGGAGGACGTGCACTTCACCCGCGCCGCCTTCTCGCCTTCGGACATCGGTCACAAGGCGCTCGCGGTGAACCTCTCGGACCTCGCCTCGATGGGCGCGGATCCCACCTGGTTCGTGTGCGCGCTCGCCCTCCCCGACAGCATCGGCACCCGCGAGCTGGACGGGATCGCGCGGGGGATGGCGAAGCTCGCCCGGACCGCCGGCATCGCGCTGGTGGGTGGCAACTTCACCCGCGCGCGCGAGCTCTCCCTCACCCTCACGGTGGCCGGCGAACTCCCGCGCGGACATGCGCTCGGGCGCGGAGGGCATCCGGGGGATCGCCTCTTCGTCTCGGGCACGCTCGGGGATGCCCGCCTGGGCCTCGAGCGGCTCCGGCAGGATCCCCGCGCCCGCGGTCCTGAGGTGGCCCGGCAGCGCCGCCCCATGCCCCGGCTTGTGCTCGGCCGCCTTGCGCGCCGGCACGCGTCCGCCGCGATCGATCTCTCCGACGGGCTGTCGCAGGACGTGGGCCACCTGTGCGGGGCGAGCGGGGTGGGCGCCATCATCCGGCTCGCGTCTCTTCCCCTCTCCGCGGCGGTGAAGAAGGCGTGGGGCCCGCGCGCTGCGTTCGAGGCGGCGATTGGCGGCGAGGACTACGAGCTGCTGCTCGCGGTGCCGCCGCGTTCGGTCAACGCGCTGCGCAACGCGTGCGCGCAGGCAGGCGAGCAGGTGACCGAGATCGGCGAGCTGACCGCCGACCGGAGCATCGTGCTGTTCGACGCGGAAGGGCAGGCGGTGGAGCGTCCGGGCGGGTTCGATCACTTCCGGGGGCAGGGCCGCTGAATTGACCGATCCCCGGTGCGCCGATAGATCTGCACACCGGTTTGCGGCGCCCTTCTCGTGACGACCTCCCGGTGATGAGCGCGCGCGTCGCGCCGGCGCCTCGGCTCGTCCGCCTCCCCGAAGACCGCGGACGCTTCTGGACGCTGCAGGCCAAGTTCCTGCTCGGCTACCTCGTCCTCTTCGCCGCGCTGGGCACCACCTTCGAGCTCGCCGAGCACTACGACCTCTCCTTCGTCACCCGCTGGAGCGTGGGCGCGGGGGTCTCCTTCCTCGTCGTCATCCTCCTCTCCACCATCACCCGCGTGACCAAGGTGCGGCAGCTCTCCCGGTCCGCGCTGGAGATCTCCCGAGGCGAGCTCTCCAAGCCGGTGGACACGCGCAGCGGCCTCGCGCCGGACGAGCTGGACGAGCTCGCCACCGCCATCGCGCACATGCAGGAGAACCTGCGCGAGCTGGTGGG
>CAZCWA010000168.1:0-2030 GCA_964502265.1 uncultured Myxococcaceae bacterium
CGGGGTGCTGTTCGGGGTGCTGGTCGCCACCTTCGGCGCCTTGACCTGCGTCGTGCCGGCGGGGCCGCAGATCACCGTGGAGGGGCCCATCGCAGGCTGCGCGGTGGGCACCCAGGTGGCGGCGGACTCTGCCACCTCGCTCTTGTGCGCGCTGGTGGCGGTGCCGTTGGAGGTCGCCGTCGCCACCGCCGAGGGCGCCGGCTTCTTCGCCGCCTCGGCCAGCGCGTCGATCATCCGGACCCGGTCCTCGCGCAGTCCCTTGCGGTCCTCGGCGAGCGCCTGCCGCAGCTCCCCCCGCTCCCCGTCCAGCTCCTGCACCCGCGCCTGCAGCGCCTCGTGCTCGGGCAGGAGCGAGGCGGACGCCTGGGTGAGGCACTGATCCATCAGCGCCTCCTCCGACTCCCGCGCGGGCAGCGGCTGGCCCTTCGCCCACGACTGCAGGGCGTGCGTCTGCCAGCGGTGATCTGCCTGCGCCACGCACTCCTGCACCAGCCGCGTCAGCCTGTCGTCCGCCCACTGGATCTGCGTCCGCGCACACGGGCCCAGCTCCTCGGTGATCCGCTTGGGCCACTTCTCCGTCTGCTTCACCCAGCAGCCGTCCCGCTGCATCATCCGCGTCGACGCGCACCCGCCCAGCACCACCACCGCCACCAGCGCTCCCAGAAGCCTCACACTCTCCCCCTTCGCCCGGCCCCCACACCCATTCCTTCGGGCTCGTGGCGGACGGTGGGTCCCCGGGCGCGTGGGGGGCAGGGCAGGTCGGTTGCCCGGCCGCTTCCGATTGTCGAGCCGCTCGCATCCGCAGCCCCGAGACGGCCTCCGGGCGTCGGAAACACGACGGGCGCGAAGCCCTCGAAGGACCTCGCGCCCGCGGTGCGCCCTGGCTGGAGGCGCGGCTACTTCTTGTAGATCGCCATCGCGTCGGCGAGCAGCTTCAGCGCCTCGGCCTTGGGGCGCTGGAAGGCGTTGCGGCCCATGATCGAGCCGAACCCGCCGCCGTCACGGATCTGCTGGATCTCGCCCAGCACCGCGTCCGTCCCCTTCGCCTCGCCGCCGGAGAAGATGACCACGCGCTTGCCGTTGAACGCGCTCTTCACCACGTAGCGCACCCGCTCTGCGAGCGTGCCGATGGGGATGTTGTGCTTCTCGAACACCTTCTTCGCCTCGGCCTGCTCGAGGTGCGCGGAGGGCGGCTTCACCTTGATCACGTGGGCGCCGAGCTGCGCGCTGATCTGCGCCGCGTACGACACCACGTCGATGCCGGTCTCGCCCTCCTTGCTCATGCCTCCGCCACGGGGGTAGGCCCAGAGCACCGTGGGCAGGCCGTACTCGCGCGCCTCGGCGATGAGCTCACGGAGGTACTCGTACTGCTGGTTCCGCGCCGCGGAGCCCGGGTAGATGGTGTAGCCGATCGCCGTGCACCCCAGCCGCACCGCGTCCTGCACCGAGCCGGTCAGCGCGGAGATGGGGTCGCCGATCTTCGCCAGCGTGTCCGAGTTGTTCAGCTTGAGGATGAGCGGGATCTCGCCCGCGTACTTCATGGCCCCGGCGGTGAGGAAGCCCAGCGGCGCCGCGTAGGCGTTGCAGCCGGACTCGATGGCGAGCTCGAAGTGGTAGTCCGGATCGTACGAGGCGGGGTTGGGCTCGAAGGAGCGGTGCGGTCCGTGCTCGAAGCCCTGGTCCACCGGGAGGATCACCATGCGGCCGGTCCCCGCCAGCGTGCCGGTGTTGAGCAGCCGGGCCAGGTTCGCCACCACGCCGGGCGGCTCGGCGGAGTACCAGGAGAGGATTTCGCGGACGCGTTCGGTGTTGCGCATCATGTGAAGGGTTCCCTCGTCGGGTTCGTGTTCGGGTTCGGGTGAATCGAAACCGCGCGGAGACAAGCAGAAGAACGAGCGCCTGTCTCCCCTCGTTTGGCCGGGTGGCGGGCGGTTCACACACCTGCGAGCGGGCCCGCGCTACTCGGGCAGCACGCGCAGAGGCCACGTCCCCATCGGCCGTCCGGCGATCCGCACCAGGACCTTGTACTC
>CAZCWA010000168.1:2130-9695 GCA_964502265.1 uncultured Myxococcaceae bacterium
TGCCCCGCCGCGGTCCGGGTGAAGCCCTGCGCGTGGACGATCCGCTCCACCGTGTACTCCACGTCGCTGCCGGTGGCGCGCGGGGTGAGCGCCTGCGTGTCCTCGGCCCGCTTCGCCTTCACCCCGTCCGCGTTGGGGATCCCGCCCAGGCTCCCGAGGTCCACCTTCGGGACCTCGATCGCACGGGCCTTGTCCTGCCCCCGGCCCTGTGCCGCTGCCGCCCCCGGCACCCCGAGCGCCACCGCGAACGCGAGCCCCAGCCCCACCTGAACGACCGTTCTGCATCCCATGCCGTCCAGCATACCGCCGCCCGCGGCCTTTGCCCTTGCTGCCCCCGTGCGCCCGCGGCTATCCCGCGCGCATGTCCCACCTCCACCTCGTCGTCTCGCTCTGCGCCGCGCTCGCGCTCACCGCCTGCGCCCGCCGCACCCCCGACACCACCGCCACCTCCGGGGCAGGTGAGGCGCCCGCTCCCGTGGAAGCGCGCGAGGAGGAGGTCTCGTTCGACGCCGCGGGGATGACCATTCACGGCACCCTGAGCCTGCCCGGTGGCGCGGCGTCTCCGCGCCCGGCCGTGCTGCTCATCGCCGGCAGCGGCCCCACCGACCGCGACTGGAACAGCCCGCTGCTCCCGGGCCAGAACGGCAGCGCCGCGCTGCTGGCGCAGGGGCTGATGGAGAAGGGGATCGTGGTGCTCCGCTACGACAAGCGCGGCACCGGCAAGACGGGTGTGCCCCAGACGGTGACGTGGGCGGACTACCTCGCCGAACAGCAGGCGGCCCTCTCGCTCCTGCGCGCGCGGCCGGAGGTGGACCCGAAGGCGCTCTTCGTCGCCGGGCACAGCGAGGGGGCGGTGCACGCGCTCAAGCTCGCGGCGGCGGAGGGGGAGGGGCTCGCGGGCCTGGTGCTGCTCTCCCCGGCGGGCCGGCCGCTGAAGGAGGTGGTGGTGGACCAGGTGGCCGCCCAGCTCCGAGCCGCACTGCCGCCCGCGGACGCGGAGCGCGAGATCGCCGCGGTGGCGAAGGCCTTCGAGGCCATCGCCGCGGGCGAGGAGGTGGATCCGCAGAAGGCCACGCCCCTCCCGGGGATCCAGAACCTGCTGCGCGCGTTCCTGGCGGCGGACTCGGCGGGCTTCGCGCGCGGGCTGCTCTCCTTCGATCCGCCCGCCGCGCTGAGGGCGCTGCCCCACCGCACGCTGGTGCTCAGCGGCGAGAAGGACCTGCAGGTGAGCAGCGAGCGGGACGTGAAGCCCCTGGCCGCCGCGCGCCCCGAGCGCACCACGCTGGTGCTGATCGCCGACGCGGACCACGTGCTCAAGGCGGAGGAGAAGCCCCTGGCGCAGCTCGGCGCGCAGGACGCGGTCCGCTACAACGCCCCCGGCCGGCCCCTGGCCGCGGGCGTGGTGGACGCCGTGGCCGCGTTCGTCACCGACGGGGAAGGGCGCGAAGTCGGGCGCTGAGAGCGCCCTGATGAGTCAGAGCTTGCGCTCGTAGATCCGGTACGTCTTGTACCGGCGGGCGCCGAGCAGCTCGATGGAGCGGTTCATCCCGTCGTCGTCCTCGAGCGTCCAGCCCAGCTCCCCGCCCGAGTACCCGAGCTGCCGCGCCACCCTCAGGGTCTCGGTGTAGAGGGCCGCGTCCACGCCGCGCTTCTGGAAGCCCGGCTTGATGCCCACCATCAGCACCCGCAGCCGGTCGTTGGCGCGCGTCTTCCACGCCAGCTTCGCCAGGCCCAGCGGCAGGCCCCACGAGGTCAGCCGCCCCCCGGCCGCCTTCAGGCCCACGTTGGCGTCCGGCAGGGTGATGGAGAAGGCCACCGGCTCGCCCTTCACCTCGGCGATGAAGCACAGCTCCGAGCGCAGGAGCGTGAGCGGGCGGAAGCGCTGGGCGAGGAAGTCGAACTCCTCCTCGCTCATGGGCACCCAGCCCCAGTTGCGCTCCAGCATCTCGCTGTAGATCGCCTTGATCGACGAGAGGTCCCGCCCGAAGTGATCGAGGCTCAACGGGCGCAGCGTCACGCCCTCCTCGTTCACCGCCCGGTCCGCTGCGCGCAGCAGCCGGTCCGGCGGCGGCACCGCGGTGGACAGCTCCCACGCCCACAGGTCCTTGGCCTTCTTGAACCCGAAGCCCTCCAGCAGCCCGGCGTAGTAGCGCGGGTTGTAGGGCATCATCATCGACGGGGGGTACTCGAAGCCCTCCACCAACAGCCCGCACTCGTGGTTGGTGGAGAGGTTCACCGGCCCCAGCATCGCCTTGTGGCCCTGGCCCTTCACCCACGCGGCCGCGGCCTCGAAGAGCGCGTGGGCGACCTTCGGGTCCTCCACGCTCTCGAACATCCCGAAGAAGCCGACCTGCGCGTTGTGGAACTGGTTGTAGCGGGGGTTGTCCACCGCCGCGATCCGCCCCACCAGTTCTCCGCCGCGCCGCGCGAGGAAGAGCTCCACCCGCCCGTGC
The DNA here is from genome assembly GCA_964502265.1 of uncultured Myxococcaceae bacterium. Lineage (GTDB taxonomy): Bacteria > Myxococcota > Myxococcia > Myxococcales > Myxococcaceae > JAFAFL01. Next base: position 4,584 of record CAZCWA010000168.1, read on the forward strand.
CCGTGGCGCAGGAAGGGGTTCTTCTTCGGGTCGAGGAAGTCCCGCCGCTCGACGTAGATGGGCGGAATCCACAGCGGATCCGCGCGGTAGAACGTCTCGCTGAAGCGGACGAAGAGGTCCCGCTCCGCGGTGGTGCGCACGGGGAGGATCTCCACCTCGCCTGCGTCCACCTTCAGCGCGTTGACCGAAGGCGGGGGCACCCGGCTGCCGCCCCGCCTCAGTAAGCCTCCGGACCGTGTCTCCATGGGAGCACCCCGCCGCCTCTAGAGCGGCCGCTCGTACATCCGGTAGGTCTTGTACTTCCGTCCGCCCATGGACTCGATTGCCCGGTTGACCAGGTCATTGTCCTCCAGCGTCCAGGAGATCTCCCCGCCGCTGTACCCGAGCTGCCGCGCGGTCCGCAGCGTGTCCAGGTAGAGGATCGCGTCCAGGCCCCGGCGCCGGTAGCCGGGCTTGATCCCCAGGGTGACCAGCCGCAGCCGCTTGATCCGCCGCGACGCCAGCACGAGCTTCACCAGCCCGATGGGCAGGCCCCACTTCGTCAGCCGCCCGCCCGCCGCCTTGAACGCCACGTTCGCGTCCGGCAGCGTCATCGAGAAGGCCACCGGCTCACCCTTCACCTCGGCGATGAGGATCAGGTCCGGGACGGCGATCTGCTTGAGGTCGCGGGCCAGGTGATCGAACTCGCGCTCGGTCATGGGGACGAAGCCCCAGTTCTTCTCCCACGCCGAGTTGTAGATCTCCTTGATCCGCTGGATCTCCACCTCCAGCTCCTTCATCCGGACCGGACGGACGGTGATCCCTTCGCGGGCGCGGATCTTCTCCGCGATCCGCACCACCCGCTCCGGCGGCGCGACGTGCGAGGACAGCTCCCACGCGTAGAGGTCCTTCGCCTTCCCGAACCCGCACGCGTCGTAGAGCGCAGGGTAGTAGCGGGGGTTGTAGGGCATCAGCAGCACCGGCGGCGCGTCGAACCCTTCGATCAGGGTGAAGCACTCGTAGTTGGTGCTGAAGTTCACCGGCCCCATGAAGGAGGTGAACCCCTGCGCCCGGCACCACTGCGCCGCCGCGTCGAACAGGCCGCGGGCCACGGCCGGGTCGTCCACGCACTCGAACATCCCGAAGAAGCCGTGCTTCGTGCCGTGGAAGTCGTTGTAGTGCGGGTCGTTCACCGCGGCGATCCGGCCCATCACCCGGCCGTTGCGGCGCGCGAGGAACAGCTCCACCGTCCCGAACTCGAACCAGGGGTTCTTCTTCGGGTCGAGGAAGTCCCGCCGCTCCATCACCAGGGGCGGCACCCAGTGGGGGTCGTCCTTGTAGAGGGCGTAGGGGAAGTGGATGAACGCCTCCCGGTCCGCGCGCGACTGGACGGGCGTCACCACCACGTCACCCGCCACGGCGCCCGGGCCCTGCGTCTCCACCGGCGTCACCTTGCGCGCTGCCTGTGCCATGTCACGCCTCCGGCGACTTGCCGTTGTTCATGAAGAAGTTGGCGCCCTTTTCGAGCAGGAGCCCGGGGATGTCCCGCAGGTCGTTGCGCTTCTCCCACAGCCGCAACGGCGCGGTGCCCAGGCGCTTGAGGTCCTCGGGCTGCAGGTTCGCCGCGCGCCAGGTCAGCGTCTCGGCCGCGTCGAACAGCTTGTTGGCGACCTCCTTGGCGCTCATCCGGCTGATCTGCTCCAGCGAGAGCCCCTTGTCCGCGAGCAGCCCCGCCGACGCCGCCGCCCAGCGGTTGGACGCCTCGTTGCGGATGACGAAGGAGCCCGGCCGCGCGATCTTCACCGGCGTGTAGGTGGTGGGCCGCGTCTCCGGGATGATCTTCAGCTTCCGTCCGAACTTCTCGAACAGCTCCAGCACCCGGTCCAACTGCTCGTCGGTGTGGGTGGCCATGTAGGAAGTGCGCAGCAGCGCGTGGCCCGGCTCCACCGCCGGCGGGATGACCGGGTTGGTGAAGATCCCCGCCTCGTAGAGCGCCTTCCACAGGCGGAAGCACTTCACCTGATCGCCCACGAACACCGGCACCACCGGCGTCACCGACACCCCGGTGTCGTAGCCCATGGCGCGGAAGCCGTTGTGCATCCGCTCGGCGATGTCCAGCAGGCGGACGCGCCGCTGCGGCTCGGACTCGATGATCTCCAGCGACTTGAGCGCCGAGGCCACCGAGGCCGGCGTCATCGACGCGCTGAACACCACCGGGCGCGAGCGGTGCTTGATGTAGTTGATGACGTCGAACGGGCCGGCGATCACCCCGCCCAGCGAGGCGAAGCTCTTGGAGAAGGTGCCCATCACGAGGTCGGTCTGCGCCTCGAGGCCGAAGTACTCCGAGGTCCCGCGGCCGTTGAGCCCGAGCACCCCCATGGCGTGCGCGTCATCCGTCATCACCCGCGCGTTGTACTTCTGCGCCAGCTCCACGATCTTGGGCAGGTTGCACAGGTCGCCCTCCATGGAGAAGACACCGTCGGTGACGATGATCTTGCCCGCCTCCGGATCGCTCCCGGCGAGCAGCTTCTCCAGGTGCTCCATGTCGTTGTGGCGGTAGCGCTTCTCCTCCGCGAACGAGAGCCGGATGCCGTCCAGCAGGGAGGCGTGGTTCTGCCGGTCCGAATAGACGATGTCGTGCCGGCCCAGGATCCCCTGCATGGTGGCGAGGTTCGTCTGGAAGCCGGTGGAGACGACCAGCGCGGCCTCGCGGTTGAGGAACCTGGCCAGCTTCGCCTCCAGCTCGTCGTGCATGGCCAGCGTGCCGTTGAGCAGCCGCGAGCCCGAGCAGGTGGAGCCGAAGCGCCGGGTGGCGTCGATCGCCGCCTCCTTCACCCGCGGATCGCCGGCCAGGCCCAGGTAGTTGTTCGAGCCCACCATGATCACCCGGCGGCCTTCGATGTCGACCTCGGTGCTGGCGTGGGACGCCTCGATGGGGCGGAAGTAGGGATAGAGCCCGGTCGCCTTGGCGATCCGGTAGTCCTTCCAGTTGCGGCACTTGTCGAACACGTCAGCCATCTGAAGCCCCTCCTCGGGCGGCTCGGCACCACGTCCGGCCGGGCGCGTCAAACCCAACCGCGGCGCGTTTGGCGAGTAAAAACTTCATGAAACCGGTCGTTTCTGTGGTCTTTCCGATATGAGCAATAAGTTGCCCATCCACCTGCGCCGCCGAAGGACAGCGCCCATGCAGGTTTCTGCCCTCGGAAGGCGGCCCCGGGCGGCGGGGTGGGTGAGCAATAAGTTGCGCAGGAGAGGCGGGCGAGACAGCGGTCCGGTCATCCGCCGGGCGGGCGGGCGCGGGAAAAGTCGGGTCCTCGCGGTGGCACCCGTGGGCATGACGACGAAGATTACGCACCGCGACATGCTTGGACTGCACAGATCCCGCGCGGTTATGGTTCACCCAAGGCCAGTCTCCCGGGCCCGACGGTTGCAGTCAGGAACGGACCCCGTACCTTCCACGGGACGAACGAATGCGTCGAACTGGTGACATAGCGGTCGCGCTTCGCGGCGCCCCCCGCATCGAGCAGACGTTGGCGATGAAGCTGGCGGACGTGACGGTCACCGCCATGGCCTCCTTCGCCGCGGCGCTGGTGCTGTTCGACGGCACCTGGCACCCGCATTGGGTGGCCTCCTTCGTGGCCTTCGCGTTCGTGGCGCTGGGCCTGACCGCGCTGCGCGCCCTGGGGGACATGCAGGAGCGTTTTCCCCGGATGCGGATCTTCCACACCCTGGGGAACTTCTGGCTGCTGCCCACGGTGATCATCGGGCACTTCAGCCTCGGACCCATCGTGGACTCGGCGCACCCCCGGCTTCTGGATGCGGAGCTGGCGCAGCTCGATCTGCGGCTGTTCGGCGTGCACCCGTCGCTGTGGCTCGGGGACGTGGTGGGGCCGGTGGTCACCGAGTTCGTGATGCTCTGCTACTACGGCTACTTCCTCGGGCCGGTGATCCTGGGCGCGCTGCTTTTGGCCCGGCGCCGCACCGAGGCCTATGGCGAGTATGTGCTCGGGCTCGCGCTCTACTTCTGCGCCAACTACGCCTTCTATGTGGTGGTGCCCGCGGTGGGGCCGCGCTTCTTCCTCGCGCAGATGTTCGACCAGCCGCTGAACGGCCTGTGGCTCACCTCCACGCTCGATGGCCTGATGCGCACCCCGATCTACAACCGCGACTGCTTCCCGTCGGGGCACACCGGGGTGACCATCACCGTGCTCGTCTACGCGTGGCGCTACCACCGCCGCTTCTTCTGGATCTGGCTGCCGGTGGGCGTGGGGCTCATCTCCGCCACGCTGATCGGCCGCTTCCACTACGGGATCGATCTGCTGGCGGCGCTGCCCCTGGTGGTGACGGTGGTGGCGGTCTCGGCGGTGGCGGCGAGGGCGGCGGCGCTCGGCGTCCCCGAGCGGGCCCTTCGCGCGGTCCGGAACCTGGCCCGCACATGAAGGACATCCGGGCAGCGGCGCGCGTCTCGGGGTTCGGCACCACGGTCTTCAGCGAGTTCTCGGCGCTGGCGCAGGCGCACGGCGCGGTGAACCTCGGCCAGGGCTTCCCGGACTTCGACGGGCCGGACGAAGTCCGCGAGGCGGCGGTGGAGGCCCTGCGCGGCGGGCAGAACCAGTACGCGCTCGCCTCCGGCTCTGCGGACCTGCGGCAGGCTGTCGCGGAGCACTCGGCGCGGTTCTACGGGATGGAGGTGGATCCGCAGACGATGGTGACCGTCACCTCCGGCGCCACCGAGGCCCTGTTCGACGCGATCGTGGCGCTGACGGATCCGGGCGACGAGGTCGTCCTCTTCGAGCCCTTCTACGACGGCTACGACGCGGCGGTGAAGCTCGCGGGGGCCACGCCCCGGTTCGTGATGCTCCGGCCGCCGGACGCATCCCACGAGGTGTGGTGGTTCGACGAACAGGAACTGCAGGACGCCTTCGGTCCGCGCACGCGCCTCGTGGTGCTGAACACGCCGCACAACCCCACCGGCAAGGTCTTCACGAAGGCGGAGCTCGAGCGCGTTCGCGACCTGTGCCACCAGCACGGCGCGCTGCTGCTCTCGGACGAGGTCTACGAACACATCGTCTTCGCGCCCGCCCGGCACCTGCGCCCGGCGACGGTGGACGGGCTGGCGGAACGCACCGTCAC
>CAZCWA010000169.1:0-9660 GCA_964502265.1 uncultured Myxococcaceae bacterium
CTTCTCCCGCTCGAGCATGGACAGGTAGGCCTTGAGCGTCGCCAGCGGGTTCTTCAGGTCGTGCGAGGCGTGCGCGAGCAATTCGTCCCGTCCGCGCTCGATGGACTTGAGCCCCGCGACCGCGGTCTCCAGATCGCGGGTGCGCCGGACCGTCTCGTCGTGCAGCCGGCCCACCTCCCAGGCCGCGGCGAGCTGCGCGGTGAGCACCTTCATCAGCTCGTCGGAGACGCTCACCTTCGGGTCGAGCACGGTCAGCACGCCCACCGGCTTCTTGCGGGCCACCAGCGGCGTGCTGATCGCCCCCGCCTCGCGGACCACGCCGCCGTCCTGGAACGCGCGCCCCACCACGCCCTCGCCGGGCGCCCAGGCGGCGATCCGGGGATCGTTCCGGCCGCGCACGCTCATCACCAGAAGCTGCCCCTTCGGCTCGTCGAAGTGGCTGACGAAGGCCGCCTTCGGCTTGAGCAGGTCCGCCATCAGGCCGAGCTGCGTGCGCTCCGCCTCGGAGACCGCCGCCGCGTCACTGACGCGCGATGCCATCTCGGCCAGGGTCAGCTCGACCTGCTCGGGCGAGGGGGGCGGCAGCGCCGGCTTCTGCGGCTGCCGGGGACGAAGCGGCACGACCTTCCCGCCCCCACGACCTCCACCACGACCACTGCGCTTGGGCTTATCCGGTCCAGACATCCGTCACATCGTTCGGCGCAAGAGAAGGGCCCCTCCTCTCGCACCGCCGGTCCCCAGGGGGAAGCGCCGATTTGCCCGATGCCGCGCGTCCGACAATCGAAAGGGCGTGAATCAGCAGGCGGCCGCGCAGCGCATCGTGCGGTCCTCGCCCACCGCGCATCGCCCAGAGAGGCACTCCCCGTTGGACTCGCAGACCTGCCCCAGCGGCTTCGACGGCGGCAGGCACTTCAGCGTGGTCTGGGTGTCGCAGTAGCCGGTGGCGCAGGGGATGGAGACGACCTGGCCGTCCGCGAGGCGGCTCGCGCAGCGCTCGTTCACGTTCGCGGGGCCGGTGCACGTGCCCGTGTTCGCCGAGGTCTCCGCCGGCTTGCAGTACACGTTCTGCCCCGCGCAGGCCTGGCTGAAGGGATTGCACGGCTCGCCCAGTGACGGCCGTCCTTCGCAGATCCCGCCCGGCTCGCAGACCAGCCCGGGCTGGCAGGTGTCGCCCACGTAGACCGCGTACGGGGTGAACGCGCACTGCTGGTTCTCGGGCTGCGGCGGGGCGCACACCCCCGAGTGCCCGCTGGTGCTCATGGGGAAGCCGGTCCAGTCGAGGTCGAAGCAGATGAGCCCGCCCTGACACGTCCAGTGGTACCGGCACGGCCCGCCCTTCGGCTGCGGCGGCACGCAGGCGCCCACCTGGCCCTGGACGTAGGGCACCACGTCGCACGCGAGCCCGGCGCTGCAGGTGGAGAGCCGGTTGGGATCGTGCCGGCACGGATCGCCCACCGAGCCCCGCGCGCGGCAGGTCCCGCTGCACCACAGATCCGCCGCGCACTCGAGCGAGGACTGGCAGGCCTCGTTGAGCCCCTTCGGCTCGGCGCACCGGTCGTCCACCGGATCCGGCGTCTCCTTCGTGTCGCAGTAGAGGCCCGGCCCGCAGCCGATCCCGCACGGCTCACCCGCCTGCGGCAGGCTGGAGCAGGTGCCGCGGCACACGCCCCCCGGCTTCACGCACACCGTCCCCGCCTCGCACTCCACCGCGTCCTCGCAGGTCTGGCCGGACTTCACCTTCCCGCGCAAAAGCCCCGTGTCCAGGGTGCAGTCCGCGAACGCGATCGCGGCGCTCGGGTGGCCGGGTGGGAACGAGGGCGGGCACACCGAGGACGCCATCCGCTGCTCGCAGGCGAGGACCTTGTCCGCGTCGATCTCCACCGAGGCCGCCTCGAAGGACGGCCGAAGCTGCGTGTACCGGTCGAGGCAGCGCGCCTGCTCCAGCGTCTCGCACTGGGCAGCGGGCTCGCGGGAGAAGGCGGCGAAGCAGCGGGCGAGCAGCGTGCACCGCGCGGCGGCCATGCGGTCACACATCTCCACCGGCGAGAGGGCCAGCCCGGCGTCCGCGCCTCCGTCCGGCGTGGGGTCCGGCGCATCGTCCGGGCAGCCGATGAGTCCGGCGGCGAGCAGCGGGATCCCGAGGACGACCACCAGCTTCGGCAATGCGGACATGCGTGCTCCGGCTCGCGAGGCTCAGCCCCGCTTCTTGATCAGCCCCTCCTTGTCCACGAACCACGGATCGGAGAGAGCGGCCTCCACCTTCTCACGATACCCCTGCACGCCGAAGCCGGCCTCGGACACAGCGTTCACCGCCGCGCCCTTCACCCGGCGCGCGCTGTCTTCGGAGGTGATGATCCGCAGCAGGGGCTCGCGGGCCTCCTCCGGCGCGAGCGGCGCCACCGCAGCGATGGCCGCGATCTTCACGTCGTCCGAGGGGTCCTCGAGGAACGGCGCCAGCGCAGGGCCGATGCGCGCGTCCTTCTTCCCCGCCAGCGTGTGGATGAGGACGACCTTCTTCTCCGGGTCGCGCGAGTACTCCGGGCCCACCCGCGCGAGCTCGTCGAGCAGGGTGGTGATGTACGCGTCCTCATCCAGCAGCGCCTCGAGGATCCGCACCGGCCAGGACGACGCCTGATCGTTGCGCTGGAGGAACTCGCGGACCGGCGCCACCGCCATCTCGCCGAAGCCCTTCACCAGCTCGAAGACGTGCTCCTTCTCGTCCGCGTCGATGCTCCCCGGCTCCACCGAGATGGTGAACCGCGACATCAGCGACCGCACCGCCTCCGGGTGCTTCAGCTCGCCGAGCTGGTGGATCGCCTTCTGACGGACGCTCGCGTCGCCGTACTTCTGCGCCAGCTTCGGCTTCAGCTTCCTGGCCTTCTCCTCTGGGGAGCCACCGCCGAAGAAATCTAGGATGCCCACGTGCTGCCTCCTCCAAAGAGCCCGCGCTTTAGCACCCCGGGACAGGCGGTGGGAGCCGGATCTGCAGCGCATGGGACGGCGCTTGCGCTAGCGTCGCCCGACCATGACGACCCGACACTTCGAGACCCTGGTGGACATCTTCCAGCACTCGACGCGGGAGTTCTCCTCGCGCGAGCTGTTCGGAGAGAAGAAGAACGGCCAGTGGGTGTGGATGACCTACGGGCGCTTTGCCAGCAACGTGGACGATCTGCGCGGCGGGCTCTCGCAGCTCGGCGTGGGCGAGGGCGACCGCGTGGCCGTCATCTCCAACAACCGCGCGGAGTGGGCGGTGGGCGCGTACGCGACGTACACGCTCGGGGCCGCCTACGTGCCCATGTACGAGGCGCAGCAGGCGAAGGAGTGGCAGTACATCCTCGCGGACTGCGGCGCGAAGGTCGTCTTCTGCGCGAACGACGGGATCGCGAAGAAGCTGGAGGCGCTGCGCGGAGAGCTGCCGAAGCTCGAGCACGTCATCCGGTTCGATCCGGACGAGACCGATCCCAACGCGTGGGGCTCGCTCCTGCGCCGTGGGGCCGAGACGCCGGCGCCGATGGTGCGGCCGGATCCGGGCTCCCTGGCCGGGCTCATCTACACCTCGGGCACCACCGGCAACCCGAAGGGCGTGATGCTCTCGCACCGGAACATCGCCTCCAACGTGACCGCGATGCACAAGCTCTTCCCCATGCGGGTGGACGACCGGAGCCTGTCGTTTCTGCCCTGGGGCCACTCCTTCGGCCAGGTGGTGGAGCTGCACGGGCTGTACTCCATGGGCGCGTCCATGGGCATCGCCGAGGCGGTGGAGAAGATCATCGACAACCTGGGCGAGGTCAGGCCCACGCTGCTCTTCGCGGTGCCGCGCATCTTCAACCGGATCTACGACGGCCTGCAGAAGCGGATGGCGGGCGAGACCGCGGTGAAGAAGCTCCTCTTCGAGCAGGGGATGAAGGTGGCCACCCAGCGCCGCGAGCTGGCGGACAGGGGCCAGAAGTCGGCGCTGCTGGAGGTGCAGCACGCGTTCTTCGACAGGCTGGTGTTCTCCAAGGTGCGCGCGCGCTTCGGCGGGCGGCTGCAGTACGCGTTCAGCGGCGGCGCGGCGATCTCGAAGGAGGTGGCCGAGTTCATCGACAACCTCGGGATCGTCGTCTACGAGGGCTACGGCCTGACCGAGACCTCACCCATCGCCACCGCCAACTATCCGCAGAACCGGAAGATCGGCTCGGTGGGCAAGGCGCTTCCGGGGACCCGCGTGGACATCGACACCAGCGAGACCCAGGACCCGAAGCAGGGGGAGATCGTCGTCCACGGCCACAACGTGATGATGGGCTACTACAACCTGCCCGAGGAGAACGCGAAGGTCTTCACCGGAGACGGCGGCTTCCGCACCGGGGACATGGGCTACCTCGACGCGGACGGCTACGTGTGGATCACCGGCCGGATCAAGGAGCAGTACAAGCTGGAGAACGGCCGGTACGTGGTGCCCGGGCCCATCGAGCAGCAGCTCACGCTGTCTCCCTTCATCGCCAACGCGCTGGTGCACGGCGCCAACAAGCCCTTCAACATCGCCATCCTGGTGGCGGACCTGCCGAACCTGAAGGAGTGGGCGGCGGGGAAGGGGATCTCCACCGACTCGGAGCGCGAATTGCTCCGGCACCCGGAGGTGGAGCGCCTCTACCGCGAGCAGGTCAGCGAGCACACGAAGGCGGTGAAGGGCTACGAGCGGCCGCTGCGGTTCATGCTCATCAGCGAGGACTTCACCGTCGAGAACGACATGATGACGCCCAAGATGAGCGTCAAGCGTCGCAACGTGCTCGCGCGGTACGGCAACGCGGTGGAGGAGCTCTACAAGAAGGCCATCGCGGACGGGGTGAAGGCGGCGTAGCTCGTCGGCTTGCGGGGCAGCGTCGCGGTCTCCTCCGATCGCGGCGCGCAGGTCGTTGCACTCGGACGACATGGCGGCGGGCGCGAAATTTTCACGAACAACGGCCGGCCGGGTGTCCTCCGACCCTACGAGCAGGCTAGAACGGGTCCCATGCTCTCCTTCGCCTGGACCCCCTCCGCCCGAAGTGCCCTCAGCGCGTTGCTCCTGGTCTCGCTGGCCTGCGGGCCCACGACCCAGGAAACGGATGCGGGGACGCCGCCGGAAGACGCCGGCATCGTCGAGGTCCCGGCCACGTGCGAGGACGGCATCCGCAACGCTGCCGAGACCGGCATCGACTGTGGCGGGGATTGCCCGGCCCAATGCCAGGACGGTGAGGGTTGCGCGACCGCCGCGGACTGCCGCAGCGGCGTGTGTGAGGGAAGCGTGTGCGCCGCGCCCGCGTGCTCAGACGGCGTGATGAACGGTGAAGAGCTGGGAACGGACTGCGGCGGAACCTGCGGGCCGTGTCCGTCCGGCACCCCCTGCACGGAGAGCGGTGACTGTCAGAGCGGCGTCTGCGCGGACGAGGTCTGCGCGGCGCCTGTGTGCGACGACGGGGTGACCAACGGGGAGGAGAGCGATCAGGACTGCGGCGGCGGATCCTGCCCGGGTTGCCCCACCGGACGCGCGTGCAACAGCGGTTCGGATTGCCAGAGCAAGGTCTGCCTGGAGGATGGCACCTGTGCCTTCGCCACGTGCCAGGACGGGGTGCTCAATGGCACGGAGACCGACATCGACTGCGGCAATACCTGCGGGACCTGCAGCGAGGGCAAGACGTGCGCCGCGAACACCGACTGTCAGAGCGGGGTCTGCTCGGAGGGCGTGTGCGTGGCGCCCTCGTGCAGCGACGGGGTGAAGAACGGCGGCGAGTCGGACGTGGACTGCGGCGGATCGTGCGGGGTGTGCGGGCTCGGGCGGACGTGCGTCGCCCACTCGGACTGCGCCTCCTTCGCCTGTCCCAACGGGACGTGCACGTCGCCCTCATGCATGGACGGGGTGAAGAACGGCGACGAGACCGACCTCGACTGCGGCGGCCCCGGCTGCCCGGGTTGCGCGCCCGGCCTTGTCTGCGAGGGTGCTTCCGACTGTGACAGCGGGGTCTGCACCGGCCTGGTCTGCGCGCAGCCCATCTGCACGGACGGCGTGCGCAACGGCGCCGAGACGGCGACGGACTGCGGCGGCGGAACCTGTCCCGTGTGCGCCACCGGCTCCGCGTGCGGCGTGGACGCGGACTGCCAGACCGCCATCTGCCTTCAAGGCTTGTGCGCCGAGCCCTCCTGCTTCGATGGGCGGTTGAACCAGGACGAGACCACCGTCGACTGCGGCGGCACCCTCTGCGCGCCCTGCGGCTTCGGGGCGACCTGCAACGTCAACTCCGACTGCCAGTCGAACCTCTGCCTGGGCAACCTGTGCACGGTCCCGACCTGTTTCGACGGGCTCAAGAACCAGAACGAGTCCGATGTGGACTGCGGCGGCGTGTGCGGGAAGTGCGACGACGGCCTCACGTGCAACGGGGGCGGTGACTGCGAGAGCGGCGTGTGCGCCGGCAACGTCTGCCAGGTCCCGAGTTGTGGCGATGGCGTGGTCCAGCGGCCCGAGCAGTGTGACGACGGAAACACCGACGACGACGACGGTTGCAGCGCGACCTGCATGTGGGAAGGCGCGTTTCCGGTGATCCTGATGCCGGACAGCTCGAACCAGTCGGTCCGGATGTACAGCACGGTGGACGGCACCCACATCGGCTACTTCCTGCAGCCGCGCCAGTCGTCCGACCCGTGGACGATGACCAACGGGCAGAAGGCGCACCAGGCGCCCAACGGCGAGATCTGGGTCTCCGCTCAGAGTTCCAACAACGTGAACCGCTTCGGCATGGACGGGCAGTTCCTCGGTCAGTTCGCCGGATCCGCACAGGGCATAAGCAACGTCCGCGGCTTCGACTTCTTCGGTGGCGAGGTGGTGATCGCGACGGGTGCGGGGACGGTCGGCTTCCGTCGCTTCGACACAACCTCCGGAACGTCCAACGGAAACGTGCTCGCGAGCGGCCCCTGGGACCTCGTCTTCCTGCCGAACGGGGACGCCGTGGCGACGTTCGGGTCCGGAATCCACCTGTATCCGGCGGGCTTCGGGACGCCCGTTCAGATCGCGGGCGGCCTGAACTTCCCGCAGCAGGTCTCGCAGACGGTGAGCGGCAACTTCCTCGTCGCGCACTTCACCAACGGTCGTGTCGTCGAGATCTCCCCTGCAGGCGCCGTGGTTCGCAGCGTGCCGCTCGCGAACGCGCGAGGCGCCATCGAGCTCGACAACGGGAACTGGCTGGCGACCTCCAGCACGCAGATGGTTGTGGTCAACCCGGCCACCGGGACGATCACCCAGGTGGGAACCGGCAGCGGCTTCCGTCTCCTCTCCCGCGCGCTGGTGTCCCCGGGGCTCATCCCGCCTCCATAGTGGTGCTCCACCATCCAGCCACGCTCGGTGACCACTCCGGCGGAAACCACGCGGGCCGGGTGCGCTGCCACAGCCGAGCGCCTATCCGACCCCAGCTTGACCAACCGTCCGGTGGCGGTACGGCGTCCATCAGCGGCGACTGCGGTCGAGATCCTCGGCTCCTGGATGAGTGCGCGGATGAGCGAGCTGCATGAGGGTCTTGCGGAGCAGGATGGGCGAGCCTGTTTGGAGTAAGAGGGATCGAATGAGCTTTCGAAGCCACGCGTTCTGTCCCGCAATCCTCGCTGCCTGGCTCTGGGGATGTGGCTCCGGCCCCCATGTTCCGGCTCCGCCCGTGGAGGTGGATCTCAGCTGCGTTCACATCCCTTCGTCCGTGGAGCTTCCGCAGCAGATGGACGGCTGCTCCGCAGCCATCGGGACTGCTGTGCTTTCGAACGGGTGCGCATTTCCGGTCCGGGTGCTCGCACAACGATTCGAACCGAGTCCCTGCGCCGATGGGAAGTGCCCGACGCTCTTGTTGCTGCAAAGCCCGGCAATACCGAAAGAAGGTGCCCTCCTTCAGGCGGGCGAGCAGCACGTCTACCGCGTCCGGCGGATCGCGGACCACGGCACAGGGGTCGGAGAAGCCCATCTTCGAATCGACGTCGAGGCGCAGGCGGATGGGCCGAAAGTGACGGCGAAACTCGGGACGCGATTCCTCACGGAAGTGCTCCCTGGCACACCTGTACGGGGCCGGGTCAAGTACTACAAGTATGCTTCGGACGTTCTATTCATTGTCGATCCGTCGCCCCGGATGCGCGAAATCGCGCCGTTGGTCCGCGCGGAACTCGAGAGCGTCATGCGCTCGCTCTTCACCTACTGGCGTCCGATTCGAGTGGCAATAACCACCGCCGACACGGATGGCGGTGCATTCATCGTGGAGGATGGGACTGCCGCAATGGTCGACGTCTGGGAACCCGATGCCGTAACACGGCTGCTGGCTAAGTTCGACACCATCGAATGGAATGCAACGGCGGAGCCCCGTCCGCTCGAGGCCATGGTGCGGGCCGTGACGCCGCCGCTGTCGGAGGCTCAGAATGCCGGTTTTGGCGCGCCGGATCGGGCGAGTCTTGTGTACATCATCACCAACGGTGACGACCATTCTCCGCTGCCCGTGGAGCACTACCTCCAAACGTTCTTTCATCGCGTCGGCCCTTGGTCCATTCAGGATGCGCAGCTTGCTTCCGAGGTCGTCGCAATCTATCCGATGTCTGGATTGCCTGTGTGCTCTGACGCCCCGATGACCGGTCGACTCGATGAACTGACCATCTCGTTTCCGCGGTTCACAGGCTGGCATCCCATCTGTCTGCCACACGACGAGTGGAAATGGTTCGCGCATAGGTTCGTCGTGTGGGACGCCGAAGTGCGGCGTCGCTACTGCCTTCCTCCCATCGACGCACGCCGTGGGATACGTGTCTGGCTCGACGGAATCGAGTTGTCGCAGGGGGATGAGGGCGGTGACGAGCAGTGGCGATATGACAGTGTAAATAATTGCATCGTGCTGGTCGAGCCTGACGACCGGACCACGGTGGTGGAGTACGAGTATTGGCTTGCACCCGAATGCGGCTGATCCCCTTCTCCACGGTCTCCCGCGGCCGATTCCCGCCTCCGTAGAGGTCGAGCCTCAACTCACCGCGCGAGGGTCCGCTGACGTCGCGCGCGGTCGCCTTCGGCGCTGGCGAGGGTCTCCATCCGCTCCGCCATGACCCGTGAGCACCAGTCGCGCCACCAGGTCCGCAAGCGGCAGGAGCCAGCGGAGTGCGGCCACCGAACCGACGTCGGCGCGCCAGACCGCGCCGTTCACCGCGACCGCGAGCGAAAGCGGCCAGCCCGTTCGGCGCAGCGCGGCCCGCAGCGCCTGCGAGTCCACCGCCCCGGGAAACGAGGAGCCCTTGCCCTCCGTCAGCCCGCGCGCGAACGCGCCGAAGAGGTCGTGGTGCTCCACCATCCACGCCACGCTCGGTGACCACTCCGGCGGAAACCATCCGGGCTGGGTGCGCTGCCACAGCCGAGCGCCTATCCGACCGTGCCGCCACGATGCGGCAGGAGACACCCGCTTGCCCACGTCGTGGAAGAGCATCGCGACCCGCATCGACAGGCGCAGCCCGCGAAGCCAGTCTTCCGGATGCCCCTCCTCACGAAATCGCGAAATGAGTCGATCCGTCTCCAGGGCCAGCACGGACGCAGCGAGGTGCTGGGGCAGCGTCCAGCCCTCGTGCATCGGCGACTGTGACACCTTGGCAGCGCGCGCTGAGAGCACCGCGTCGAACCAGGAGCCATCGAGCACGCCGCGCACC
>CAZCWA010000170.1:0-9657 GCA_964502265.1 uncultured Myxococcaceae bacterium
CGCTCGGGCTCGTCCTCAAGGCCGGCGCCTGGTACCTCGTCGCCGCCCACCGCGGCCGCGCTCTCCTACGGCTTCGGGCGCAACGTGTCCGGCAAGGTGGCGGTGTTCGATCTGGGCGGCGGGACGTTCGACATCTCCATCCTCGAGGTGGGCAACGACGTGTTCGACGTGCTGGCCACCGGCGGGGACACCTACCTCGGCGGCGAGGACTACGATCACCGGGTGATGGACTGGCTGGTGGTGGCGTTCGCCAAGGAGCACGGCATCGACCTGCGCAAGGACCGGATGGCGCTGCAGCGCCTGAAGGACTCGGCGGAGAAGGCGAAGATCGAGCTCTCCGGCGTGCGGGAGGCGCAGATCAACCTGCCCTTCATCTGCACGCCTCCGGGCGGCGGCGCGGCGCTCCACCTGCAGCAGACGCTCTCGCGGTCGAAGCTGGAGGAGCTGACCTCGGACCTCAGCGAGCGCACGCTGCGCATCTGCGAGCAGGTGCTGAGCGAGGCGAAGGTGCGGCCCCAGGATCTCAAGGAGGTCATCCTCGTCGGCGGGATGACGCGGATGCCGAAGATCGTGGAGAGCGTGCGGACCTTCTTCAAGCGCGAGCCGTGCAAGGGCGTGCACCCCGACGAGGTGGTGGCGCTGGGCGCGGCGATCCAGGCCAACGCGCTGGTGGCGGACCAGGGCGAGGTGCTGCTGCTGGACGTGACCCCGCAGTCGCTCGGCGTGGCGATCGCCGGGGGCTACGTGCGCAGGCTCATCCCCAAGAACACCACCGTGCCCACCAGCGTGTCGGAGGTCTTCAACACCTCGAAGGACTTCCAGACCACGGTGAAGATCATGGTGCTCCAGGGCGAGAGCGAGATGGCGCACCAGAACGAGTTGCTCGGCGAGTTCATCCTCACCGGGCTGCGGGAGGCGCCGCGCGGGGAGCTGGAGATCGAGGTCACCTTCGACGTGAACGCGGAGGGCATCCTCTCGGTGGCGGCGCGGGACAAGGAGACCGGCCAGCAGCAGTCGATCACCGTCACCGCCAGCGGCGGGCTCACCGAGGAGGAGCTCAAGCGGATCATGGACGAGCAGCGGGACTACCTGCTCGAGGCGAAGGTGACCGACGAGATCCGCAACCGCCGCAACGAGCTGCAGGGGATGCTGAAGGAGATCAACGAGCTGCTCCCGCGGGTGCGGCAGATCACCCAGGGTTCGGACTTCGGGCAGGACGTGCTCGCGCGCGCGGAGAAGGGCCTGCAGGCGGCGGCCGCGGCGATGGAGCGCAGCGATCTCGCGTCGCTGGAGGACAGCCAGGACCAGATGGTACGGACGCTCAACCTCTTCCGGGGCGTCATCCAGCGGATGGGCGGGTAGGCATGGATCGGGAACGCGCAGGCCAGCTCGTCGAGGCCGGCATGTGGCTGCAGCTCACCGGGGACCTCGAGGGCGCGCGGCGCCTGTTCGAGCAGGCGCTGGTGCTCGATCCGGGCAACGCCCGCGCCCGCGAGCTCGTCAGCGGGGGGAGGCCGTCCCCGGTGCGCCCGCAGCCGGCCGGCTACGGGATGGCGCCGCCGAGGGGCGCAACACCGGCCACAGCCGTCCCGCCCGCTGTACCGCAGCAGGCCCATCCGCCACAGCCTCCGTTCCGTCCGTCGCCGCCGGGAACAGCACCGGCCGTGCGGACGCCGCCCATGGGCCTGGCGATGCCGCGCCCGCCGGCTCCCCCCGCCTCTGCTCCCCCGGGCGCGTTCCGAAGGCCGCAGCCGCAGGACGATGCGTCCTCCACCCTCGACCTCGACGTGACGGTGGAGGAGCCCGCCCCCGCGCGTCAGACGGACAGGGGCCAGGTCCCCCAGAGGTCCGCGTGGGCCGCCCCTGCCGCGCCTCGCCCTGCCGCGCCGTCGCCTTCGCCCGCGCCCGTGCTGCCACCGGCTCCGGCGGACGCGCCGACGACCTCGCCCTTCGGAAGGCCGCCCGCGCTGGCACCGGCCCCTTCGGGGGCGCCCGCGCACGCCACCAGCGCGTGGGACTCGGCGTCCGAGCCGGGCGTGCACATCAGCCAGGTGACCCCCGGACTCGGGGATGCGATGGATCTGGTGGCGGATCGCCCCAGCGCGCCGGTGGCCCCGGCGCCTCCGGGGGATGTGGCGGTCCACAGCGAGGTCCAGGCGCTGATGCGGGGTGCGCGCGATCTGCTCGAGCTGGACGATCACTCCGGGGCGATGGAGCTCATCCTCAAGGCCCAGGCGCTGTCCCCCAACGACCCCGAGGTCCAGACGCTGCGCGAGCGCAGCGAGGCCGTGCTGCTGGCCATGTACGAGTCCCGGCTCGGGCCGATGAGCGCGCACCCCCGCGTGGTGATGAAGGACGACGAGATCATCTGGCTGAACTTCGACCACCGGGCCGGGTTCGTGCTCGCGCAGATCGACGGCACCGTTCGCTTCGAGGACCTCTTCGAGGTCTGCGGCATGAGCCGGATCGACACCGCGCGGATCCTCGCGCAGTTGGTGGACGAGGGCGTCATCTCCACCTCCTGACCGCCCCGCCGATGTCAGAGCCCCCTGCTATGGGTTCGCCCGTTCCGCGACGCCCGCGGCAGGGAGGGGAGACACACCGTGCGCTGGCTTCTGCCGGAGCCCATCGAAGACGGACCGCCGCAGCTCGCCCACGCGCTGGACCTCCACCCCCTGGCCGCGCGCGTCCTCTGGAGCCGTGGGTACCGGACGGCGGAGGCGGCGGCGGCGTTCCTCTCGGACCGGCTGGCGGATCTGCCGGACCCCTTCCTGATGAAGGGGATGCCCGAGGCCGTGGAGCGCGTGCAGCGGGCGGTGCTGGCGGGGGAGAAGATCACCCTGTGGGGGGACTACGACGTGGACGGCGTCTGCTCCACGGCGCTGACCTCGCTCTTCCTGCGGGACGTGGGAGGCGTGGTCGCCACGTACATTCCGCACCGGCTGGGGGAAGGTTACGGCCTCAACGTGGAGGCCATCGAGCGGATCGCGGGGGACGGGACCCGGGTGCTGGTGACGCTGGACTGCGGGATCACCTCGCACGCGGAGATCGCGAAGGCGCGTTCGCTGGGGCTGGACGTGGTGGTGGTGGATCACCACGCGGTGCCCGAGACCATGCCGCCGGCCAACGCGGTGCTGAACCCCCTGCAGCCCGGGTGCGACTACCCCACGCGGTTCCTCTGCGCGGCCGGGGTGGCGTTCAACCTCTGCATGGGGCTGCGCAAGCGGCTGCGGGAGGGCGGGCACTTCTCTCCGGGCAGCGGGAGGCGGGAGCCGAACCTCAAGGCGGCGCTGGACCTGGTGGCGCTGGCCACGGTGGCGGACGTGGTGCCGCTGACGGGCGCCAACCGGATCCTCGTTCGCTGGGGACTGGAGGAGCTGGGGCGCGCCGAGCGTCCGGGCGTGAGGGCCTTGAAGGAGGTGGCCGGGCTCGGTGCGGACGGGAAGGTGACCTCTGGCCAGGTGGGGTTCCGGCTTGGGCCGCGGATCAACGCCGCCGGCCGGATGGATGACGCGGCGCTGGGGCTGCGGCTGCTCACCGCCACCACCCTGGACGAGGCGCGCCCGCTGGCCGAGGCGCTGGACAAGGCGAACGCCGAGCGGCAGGCGGTGGAGGCCCGCATCCTCGAGGAGGCGCTGGAGCAGGCGGAGGCGCGCCGGTCGGCGAGGGGACTCGTTCTCTACAGTGAGGGCTGGCATCCGGGGGTGATCGGCATCGTGGCCTCGCGGGTGGTGGAGCGGTTCTGCCGGCCCACGGTGATCGTCGGGGTGGCGGAGGGCGTGGGCCGCGGCTCGGCGCGGAGCATCGAAGGGTTCCACCTCGTGGAAGCGCTCGGGCAGTGCGCGGAGCACCTGACGAAGTGGGGCGGCCACAAGGCGGCGGCCGGCCTCTCCATCGACCCGGAGCAGCTCCCGAAGTTCCAGGAGGCCTTCGAGGCGCACGCCACCCGCTGCCTGACGGACGAGGACCTCGTGGCGCGCTGCCGGATAGACGCGCTGGTCTCGCCTCAGGACGTGGACGAGCGCGCGGTGGAGGCGCTGGCGAGGCTGGGGCCGTTCGGGCACGGCAACCCGGAGCCGGTGTTCGGCTCGCGCCGTCAGGACGTGCACCCGCGGGTTCTGGAGAGCAAGCGCGGCGGGACCGGGCACCTCAAGCTCCGCCTGTCGTCCGCGCCCTCACACGACGCCATCGGGTTCGGCATGGCGGACCGCGTCGCGCTGACGGAAGGCCCGGTGGACCTCGCCTACCAGGTCGGCATTGACGAGTTCCGGGGCGTGCGGCGGATCTCTCTCAAGCTCAAGGACCTGCGCGCTTCCGGCTGAAAAATGAAGGGGAGGCGCGCGCGCTCCCCCCGTCGCGCGCGCCTCCCCCTGGCGCCTGCACCTCAAGCCCTGTGACGGCCGCGCTCCCCCCGAAGCGCGCCCGTCACCGGTGCCGGCACCACCCACTGCTGCTGCGTACTGCTGCGGAGCCGCCCGCGCCCCCCACGCGCGCCTCTCCGCCCCTGGACCCGGATGAAGGCTCCGCGTTCCGCGCTCCCCCCGAAGCGCGGGCGCCGCCGGCTTTCCGGATCACTGCCCACGGGCGCACGATGCCCGGCGCTAGGCGAGACCCCAGCGGACGCGGCCCGGCGAGAGCAGGGCACCCGCCCGCATCAGCTCGCTGATCCGGAACTTCTCCGTGCGCGCCGCGAACGCCGTCCGGCATCGGGCAGAGCAGAAGTAGTACCGCCGCTTCTTGTACTCGAGCGAGTGGGCCTGCTGCTCCACGCCCAGTGCCTTGCCACAGATGGGATCGTACGGCCCCCGCCCCGCGCCTTCCCTCGTGTCCCCCACGCCGCCCCTCCCGCGTCCCCCGACGCTCCCGCCGGAGACTCTTTGCAGCGCGGGTGCCAGCCTGCTGGGAGGGCTGCGGCGTCCGGCGCCGGACAGGAGGACCCTCGATGAGGGGCAAATTGGGAACCGCGTTGCCCACCGGGGCGAGCGCCGTGCCTGAAGGGCAGTAGAGATGACTGCCGCAAAGGGAAAGGCCACCCGCCCGAGCAGGGCAGGTGGCCTTCCGTCACTTCATCGCGACCGCGCCGGTGGGGCTACGGGGTGTAGACGAAGATCAGCCCGGTGTTGGGCTGGATGCCCGGCGCCGACGTGCTGTTGACGTTGTAGGAGATCGCCGCGGTGCCCGCCTCGTTCTCCAGCCACGTGGTGGCGGAGGACCCGAGCGACCGGGCGCCGCCGGTGTCGGTCGAGCTCATCGCCCCGTAGTGGTACTCGATGTCCCCGGTCCCCTCACGGATGACGATCTGGAAGTTGAGCGCGCCTCCCGAGAGTACGCGCCAGTTCTCCCAGGAGATGACCGTGTACTCGTCTCCCGAGGCGGGGGTCGCGTCCGGGTCGAACTGCTGCCAGTAGACGTTCCCGGAGCCCGGGTTGAGGTCGTCCCAGAACGCCGCCAGCACGCCGTTGGGGTTGGAGGTCGTCACCGTGGTCGGGTTCGAGTAGTGCGACTCCGAGATGCTCACGAAGGAGACGAAGCCCTCCGCAGAAACCCACAGCTGGGAGCGCGGCTGGCCGAAGAGGTTCACCGGCCGCCCCAGGGTGACGGACTGGTAGGTGTCGTGGGCGGAGATCGACGTCAGCCGGGTGCCGGTCGCGCCGATGGGGGTGAACCCGTTCGCCGGCGCCGGCTGCAGGGTGTAGGGGAAGCAGCTTTCGTTCGCCGCCCCCGGGCTACCCCGCTGGCCGCTCGCCCCGTACGTGCCACGGCTCGGGCAGGTGAGCGTGGTCACGCCGGCGGCCAACATCAGCGTCGAGTCCGGCACCGCCACCTGCAGTGAGGTGCCCGCGGTGCCCGCGGAGGCCCAGCTCGCCGAGCTGTAGACGCCGCCCGAAATACCCAGCGACACCGTGCCCGCCGCCGCCGGGAGGGTGAACGAGGTGCCGTACGCGTAGTCCACCGTGGCCCCCTCCGCCGAGCTGGCCGACTGCCCGAGAACGATGTAGCCATTCGCCGGGATCAGCAGCGGCCCCGCGATGGTGTGGGTCACGCCCGGCGCGAAGGTAATCGTCCAGCCGTCGAGATCGATCGCCTGCGCGGTGTTGTTCTGCACCTCGAACCACTGCTCCTGGCCGGCCACCGGGTTGTGGTTCACCTCGGAGATGCCGAACTGGTCGGGCGGGATGATGCCTGGCGCGTCCTCGATGGTGAGCCAGGCGCCGGGAGCGACCTCGACCTCGAAGGTGATGGGCGTGGCGGACGCTGCCACCGTGATCGGGAAGGTGAGCTCGCCGTTGAACGTGAAGCTGTCACCGCTCACCGGCTTCCCGTTCCACAGCTCCGCCGGCGCCGCGGTGAGCGCCCGGGTGGAGTCGTGGTTCTGCAGGCCGAACACCATGTTGTCCGTCGCGCCCCAGCCGGTCACCGACTTGTAGGCGAAGACGATCTTACCCGACCGGTAGATCTGCGCCTGGAAGGTCTGGCGCATGGTGGCGCTGGAGTAGGTGCGGATGTCCTCCCACTGGACGATCAGCCGCTGGGAGGGGCCCGTGCCATCCAGCCGCCAGAGGATCTGGGTGGTGGCAGACGACCGGAGGTCCCGCCCGAAGGGCACGATCGCCAGGTGGGGGAGCGAGGAACTCGGGAGCGACGAACCGATCGCGGTGTAGGTCGACGGCCGGAAGTCCAGCCAGCCGTTGAGCGAGACGTTCACCGTCCGCGAGGTGATCTCGGTCCCCATCACGCGGGTGGTGAACTCCTCCGGCAGGGTGATCAGGTAGGAATCGTCGTCGTGGGAGTCGAGGACCGGCAGCGGGGTGCCGCCGTTGCCCAGCAGCTCCACCCACTCGTCGCCGGGGACGTTCTTCAGCACGTAGTCCGACCGCACCGGTCCCGTGACCGGGGGGTTGGTGCCCGTGATCTGCACCGGCGTGCCGAGCGGAACGGTGGAGGGGCTGAACACCAGCCGTGCCGGGCTGGTCACGTCCACGGTCACGGTCTGCGCGGCGATGGCATCCCCCACCATGTTGTCCGCGTTGAGCACGTAGATGGTCTGCTTGTTCGGGTAGACGGGGATCGAACCCTGCTCCGCGTCGGGCCCCATCGCCTCGTAGAGCAGCGGGCCGTCCTGCACGCTGAGCCTCACCCGGCGGGCGTTGCTCACGTCCCAGGAGAGCTGCACCGCGTCTCCGCCCTGCGGGAGCGGGGACGGGGTGGCTGCGAAGGCGTTGTAGGTCGGCGCGCCGACCGCGGACACCGACCGGTTCTCCACCACGGTGCCGCCTCGGGCGTTGGTGGCGCGGAAGGTCAGCGCGTGCTCCGTCTGGGGCGAGCTCAGCGAGAGCTGGCCCTGGTTCACGTCCGTCTGGGACTGCGCCACGTGGATGACCTGGCCGCCCAGCAGCACCTCCACCCGGTTCGCGCGGCCGGTCCGCCAGCTCACCGAGTACTCGCCGTTCTCACGCGCGAACTCCGGCACCACCAGCTCGGTGAACACCGGATCCACGCCCACGCTCACCTGCAGCGTGGAGGTGACGGTGTGGCCGCCGCCCTGCGCGGTCAGCTCGTAGCGGACGAGCCCGCCCTCGGGGAAGGTGAAGTCCACCTCCTCGGTGAACGAGCCGTCCGCCATCGCCGCAGGGTCGCTCTCGGTGTGGAGCACGCCCCGGCCTTCGGCCGAGACGGTGAGCTCCGCCGCCCCGAGCACCGACCACTGCAGCGACACCGTGTCGCCGTGCGCCACCGCCGCGGGCGCCGCGCTGAAGCCGCTGATCATTGGCCACGCGCTCACCTGGACCGTCACGTCCTTGCCGTCGGCCGTCAGCGTGTAGGTCTGGTTCGACGTCGGCCGGATCACCCGCGAGGCCGCGCGGTTGTTGCCCTCGTAGACGACGGCGCCGGCGCCGTCCCTCACCGTGATCGTGCCTTCACCCGGCACGCTCCACACCAGCGTCACCGGCTCGCCGGCGGCGACCTTCTCCGGGACGGCGACGAAGAGCGGCTGGCGCTCGGACTTCTCGATCACCGCGACCGCCGCGGCCGCGCTGTCCGCGCCGCCCTCGCCGCGGGCGGTGAGCAGGAACACCTCGTCGGCGTCCACCGTCACCTCCACGGAGCCGTGGGCGCGGCCGGGCTCATCCACCGGAACCGGGCTGCCGTCCTTGCGGCGGATGGAGACGTGCTGGCTGTGCTCGGTGTCCCACTCGAGGGTCACCGCGCTGCCCGGATCCACCGGGTTCGGCGTGGCGGTGAAGGTCAGGACGGTGGCAGGGGTGGGCGGCACCGGGGCCTGCGGCTGCGCCGGCGGACAACCCGCCACCGCCACCGAGACCAGCGCCACCAGGCCGGAGAGGACAATGCGATTCATGTTCATTCTTTCCAGGGTCATGGCGCGGGTTACGGGGTGAAGGCGAAGCGCAGGCCGGTGTTGGGCTGGATGCCGGGCGCGTTGGTGCTGTTGACGTTGTAGATGGCGCCTGCGGTGCCGGCCTCGTTCTCCAGCAACGTGGTGGCAGAGGACCCGAGGGCGCGGGCGCCGCCGGTGTCGGTCGAGGTCATCGCGCCGTAGTGGTACTCGATGTCCCCGCTGCCCTCGCGGATCACGACCTGGAAGTCGATCCCACCGCCGCTCCCGACGCGCCAGTTCTCCCACGAGATGACCGTGTACTCGTCACCCGAGGCGGGGGTGGCATCCGGGTCGAACTGCTGCCAGTAGACCCTGCCCTGGCCCGGCTGGAGGTCGTCCCAGAACGGGGCCAGCACGCCGTTGGGGGCGCCGGTCCCTACCGTGGTGGGGTTGGCGTAGTGCGACTCCGTGATGCTCACGAAGGAGACGAAGCCCTCGGAGGAGACCCAGAGCTGCGAGCGCGGCTGGCCGAAGATGCTCACCGGCCGCGGCAGCGTCACGGACTGGAACGTGTCGTGGGCGCTGATCGAAGTGAGCTGCGTTCCAGTGGCGCCGATGGACTGGAAGCCGTTCGGGGCGGCCGCCGAGAGCCGGTACGGGAAACAGCTCGCCGCCGCTGCGCCCGGGGTACCGAGCTGGCCGGAAGCGCCATAGGACTGGGTGGCCGGGCAGGTCACGCCCGAGCCCACCGCGGCCCCCGCCATGGTGAGCCCCGAGCCGGAATCGATCTGGGTGGCCACCCCCGCGGTCCCGGCAGCCGTCCAGGTGGCGCGGGTGTAGGCCACGCCCGCGAACCCGAGGCCGAGGCTGCCGCCCGCCGCCGGGAAGGTGAGACCGGGCCCGTACGCGTAGTCCACCTGGCCCCCCTCGGTGGCGCTGGCGCTCTCGCCGATGACCACGAACCCGTTGGCCGGCAGCACCACCGGGGTGGCGATCTCGTGGAAGAAGCCGCCGCCGAAGTCGATCGTCCAGCCCTGCAGGTCACGCGGGGTGGCGGTGTTGTTGCGCACCTCGAACCACTGCTGCTGGCCGGCCGCCGGGCTGTGGTTCACCTCGGAGATGGCGATCTGGCCGGGGGGCAGGAGGGGAGCGGCGCCGTCCACCTCGAGATCGAAGGTCGGGGAGGACACCGTCACCGTGAACGGCTGGCTCCCGGCGATGATCTCCACCGGCAACGCCGCCGAGTGGAAGAAGCTGATCGTCTCGTTCGACTGCGGCACCACCGGCGCGTCGAGCCCGCGCAGCATGGTCCCATCCTG
>CAZCWA010000171.1:0-9649 GCA_964502265.1 uncultured Myxococcaceae bacterium
GGTTCCTCGACAAGGAGCCGGCGACGCGGAGGCTGGTGGAGCAGCTCGGGCTCACCCAGGAGCTGCGGCCGGCGGACGCCTCCTCGAAGAAGCGCTTCATCTACACGAAGGGGCGGCTGCGACAGGTCCCCGCCTCGCCGCCCGCGTTCCTCGCCTCGGACATCGTGCCCCTCGGCGCCAAGCTGCGCGCGGCCATGGAGCCCTTCACGCCGAGGTCGGACGCGGACGACGAGTCCTTGTGGGACTTCGGCCGGAGGCACCTGGGCGAGGGCATCACCCGGGTGCTCTTCGACGCGGTGCAGACGGGCATCTTCGCCGGCGACGCGACGAAGCTGAGCATGCGGGCGGCGTTCCCGAAGATCTGGGAGCTGGAGAAGAAGCACCGCTCGCTGGTGCTCGGCGCCATCCGGGAGAAGCCGAAGGGCTCGGTGCTCACCACCTTCTCCGGCGGGATGCAGACGCTGATCGACGCGCTGGTGAAGAGCGTGGGCGGTGCGCTGCGGCTCGAGGCGAGGGTGGAGGCGATGGAGCGGGCCGAGGACGGTACCTGGCGCCTCCGGGTGGCGGGCGCAGAAGAGGTGCGGGCGCGCAAGGTCGTGCTCGCGTGTCCGGCACAGGGCGCGGCGGGGCTCTTGCGGCCGCACGTGCCTGCGGTGGCGGACGAGCTGGAGGCGGTGCGGTACGCGCCGGTGACGGTGGTGCACCTGGGCTTCCGGAACCTCGACCCGCGTCCGGAGGGCTTCGGGTTCCTCGTGCCGGCGGAGGAGAAGCGGCGCGTGCTCGGGGTGCTGTTCATCTCGAGCTTCTTCCCGCACCGGGTGCCGGAGGGCGCCTCGCTGATGACCGTGATGATGGGCGGCGCGCGGGACGAGGCCATCGCCGAGCTGGACGATGGCGCCGCGGCGGCCCTGGCGCGCGAGGAGCTGTCGCAGCTCATCGGCTTGGAGGCAACGCCGCACGTGGTGGAGGTGGTGCGCTGGCGGCGGGGGATCCCCCAGTACGAGGTCGGCCACGTGGCGCGCATCGCGCGCATCGACGAGGGCATGGCCGCGCTGCCGGAGGTGACGCTGACCGGGAATGCCTACCGCGGCGTGGGCGTGAACGACTGCGTGCGCGAGGCGGAGCGGCTGGTCGAGGCGTTCACGCGGGGACAGGCCAGCGATCGATAGATCCGCGTCTGGTGCCACTCGGGCGTGTCCTCGGGGCGGCGGTGCCACCAGTTGAAGATGACCGCCAGGCGCAAGGGCCCGCTCCCCTCGCGTCCTTCGGTGGGGATCTGGTTCCTGTCGTCGAGCACGCCGTGGGTGAGCCTGCCGTCGAAGACCGCGAAGCGGTTCGGCTTCGGTGCCACGAGGTCGAAGTCGAGACGGTCCGGCGCCTTGGAGTCGTTCTCCTCGTTGGGCAGCGCGTCCGTCACCGCCAGCAGCCCGCCGCGGCACCGGTTGAGGAAGAAGACCGAGGACCACCGCGGGTGCACGAGCTTCCCCGTGCGCAGCGCCCGCTTCTCGTCGCGGTCCTGGTGGAAGTCCACGCGCACGTCGGAGGTGCGCATGCGCGACAGCCACCACTCCACGCCGATGATCCGCTTGCGCGACTCGGGCAGCTTCGGGCGCAGCGACAGCGCCGCCGCCTCGGGGAGACAACGCGGCGCGCGCTTCAGGTCGAACCAGAAGGTCGTCTGGTAGGTGCTGCGCAGCCGCTCGGTGCCCAGCGCCCGCACGGCCCGCTCGAGAGCGCGGAACTGGCGCGGTTCGAGCACCTCGTCGGAGATGTGGAGGGCTACTTCGTGCACTCGTAGTCCACGTTCACCTTCCCCTTCGGCGGCACCCGGACCGAACGCCCGGTGCCGTGAACGGTGACGTGCTCGACCTCGCAGTCGAAACGGACGGAGACCCGTCCCGGGTTCACCCGCATCCGCACCGGCGTGGGCCCCGCGCGGCGGCCGTTCACGAACGCGGTGGCGGGCTGGTCCGCGCGAAGCTCGATCGTTCCGGCCTCCGGGCTCAGCGGACCGCGCGCCGGGGCCACCCTCACCTTCGCCGGACGTCCGGACCTCGCCGGCGCCGCCTTCGGCTTCAGTGACGGCGCGAGGGTCTCCTGCTCCGGAGGCGTGGGGCGGACGGCCTCCACGGACGATTGGGCCTGCGCCGGGACAGGTTCGGGCGGCTCGACGACGGCGGGCTCCACGACGGTGGGCTCGGCCTCCGCAGGCGGCTCCGCGGCCACGACGGGCGCTGCGGGCTGCGCGGCGGGCTGCGCGGCGGCCTGGGCGGTCACCGGCTCCACCGTGTGCCACGGCATCGCGGGCAGTCCGCTCAGGTCCGGGCGGATCCCCACCACGAGCGCGAACACCAAAGCAGCTCCCGCGACCACGCCGCCGAGCCCGGCGAACACTGCGCGGCCCGGCGAAGGCGAAGTGGCCTCATGTCGCGCCGCGCTGGTGGGGCGTGCGGAAGCACGGAGGGTGGCGAGCTCCACGTAGAGCTTCTTCATCGCCTCCTCGTGACGCGCCTTCTCCGCCTCGCGTTCGGCGAGCGCCGCCTCGAGCCCGGCCACGCGCTGCGTGAGCTGCAGCGAGGCTTCGGACGGACCCGACAGGTGCGGGGCCGGGACGATCCCGGGCTGCGTCGATTCGAACTGCGCGACTCCCGGCGCGGCCTCCTGCGAGGCGCCGAACTGCCGGAGGTCTTCGAAGAGGCGGGCAGCGTCCTCGCGCAGATCGGGCGGGCTCGGGTGGAGGAAGGCCACCGGCGGCATCTGCAGCTTCGCCCTCACCGCCGACAGCAGGACCCGCGCCGTGTCGTCGAGGTCCACGTCGAGCGCCATGCCACAGGCCTTGCGCGCGCGCGCCGCCTCGTCGTCGACGATCCGCGCCACGCGGCCTTCGAGCGCGAGCGACTCTGGCGCCGCCGACGGCAGGTGCACCACCACCTGGACGCGGCTGCCCACGGGCAGAAAGCGCTCGGAGCGGATGAAGAGATTTCCAAAGGAGAGCTCGGAGACGACCTGCGTCTCCTGCTTCCCGGGGTTCACGACTCGAATGGTGATTTTTGGCACGGCCCCCGAAGGCTCCCATGGCGGGGCGTGTGCGCCAATAGGCGACCTAGCCGCGCTCGGCGCACCGACCGTACAGCAGCCCGTCGAGCAGGAGCACCTCCTTCTCATTCACGGCCGCCGCGGTGGCATCGGCGCTCCGCGCCTCCTCGCCCTGCAGCGTGACGCTCAGGCGGCCCTCCGCCACCCGCCAGGTCCCCCGCCGCTCCCCGGTCCCGTCCTCGGAGGACTCCACGTACTCGCCGCCCGCCACGAAGAGCACGCGGCGGCCACCGCGGCCGCGGGTGCACCAGGGATCGCCGGCCACGAACATCGCCAGGTCCACCTTCTCCAGCTCGCGGATGTCGGGGGCATCGCCGACCTCGAACGGAACGCCCGCACCTCGCGGCGCGGCTGCCTCGGCGCGAACCGTCTCCCCTGCCGGAGCGGGCGTTGCTTCGCGGCGTTCGCAGCCCGCGGTCAGGGAGAGCAGCGCGAGCGGCGCCATATGCGCCATATGAAGGAGGGCGGTGCGGATGACGCGGCGGGCCATGGCCGGACTGTACGCTTCGCCAACTTTGCGCGCGACACCCGAGGCAAAGCGCCGTCTCCGCAGATGCGGCCCTCGGAGCGGGAGGTCAAGGCCCCGTGCGGCGCGCGGCGATGTCGCGCCGAGAACGCGGATCCGCGAGCATGGCTCGAAGTGCCGCGAACCCTTGCGTGGCCGGGACACGTTGGCAAATTCTGCTCTCGAACGAGGGGAGGCGCGATGCTGTCGATCAACGAGAGCTGCACGTTGGAGGAGGCGGGGGCGGATCTGCTGGCCTTCGTCCTTCGTCCCGAGAACTGGGTCTCCCTCGCCGAGCTGAAGGAGACGCCGGACCTGCGGCCCGGGCTGAACCCGGACTACCAGCGCCAGGTGGGCGGTCTTCGCGTCTGCGCTTCCGTGGATGTCGCGCCCACGCTGCAGGCCTTCATCCGCATCGGCTTCCGGGCGCCGGGCCTCACGCCGCAGAAGGCGGCGGATCACCTTCACGCGTTCGTCAGCCGCCGCATGCCGCTGCAGCCGAACACCGAGTGGCAGGTGATGGTGGACGAGCGCAACTGGGTCCACTTCATGCGCCGATGGGCTGCGGACGCGCTGCACGCGTAGGCCGTCAGCGCAGTCGAGAGCTTCCGTCCGTCAGGGTGCGTGGGCCGAGCCGCCCACCACCAACCCGTCTCTCACGTCGATGATCCAGTAGCCCTCGTGCCCCTGCTCCGTGGAGGAGCCGGCGCCGAAGGTGTGCGGCCGCTTGTCGGTGGCGGGGTGGTGGTAGCGCTTGTGGATGTGCCCGTGCAGCACCGCGAAGCGCGGGCCCGGCAGCATCTTCAGGAGCGGGTCCGCGTCCATCAGCCCGTGGAAGAAGCGATCCTTCCGTCCCGAGGGCGCGACCGGCGCGTGGTGCACCACCACCAGCACCGCGCGGTGCTTCATCTTCGGGTTGTCGAGGATGTCCTGCAGCGCCCGGAGCTGCTTGCGGCCGATCACGCCGAAGGACAGTCCCGGCACCGGCGGCACGCGCCCGCTCATCAGGCCCACCACGGCCACGTCCTCCCCGAGCAGCCTCACGAAGGGGAAGGCGCCGTCCACCGGCGGGTGCTCCGGCAGGTCCGATTGCAGGAGCTGACCGAAGTACGCCTCGAAGCGGCCGGTCCCATACGCGCCGGGCGTGTAGACGTCGTGGTTGCCGGGGATGAGGGTGAGCCGCTGCGGGTCCTGCGCGAGCGCGCCCAGGGCCTCGCGCGCGCCCTCGAACTCCCAGTGGGTGGCGTAGGCGGTGAGGTCTCCGGAGAGGATGACGTGGTCCGCGCCGTGCCGCTGCGCCTCGTCGTGGACGATCTGGGCGATGCGCTCCTTCGCGGCCGAGTACCGCTTCGCGCGGCCGCCGACGGTGAGCTCGAACAGCGCGATCGCCCGCCGCCAGCCGAGCTTGCGGAAGGGGGCCTTGAAGTAGTCCTGGGTGACGTGGACGTCTGAGAGGTGGAGGAACCGCATGCGGCCGGACCCTACGCGAAATCAGCCCGGCCCCGTCCCCGGAATGCCGAGCGCCTCCGGGTTCGCGCGGGCCCCGGTTTCCCTCCTGCGCGTCACCACCTCCTGCACCGCCCGGAGCAGGTCCTCCAGATCGTAGGGCTTGGCCAGGTACCCGTCCGCGCCCAGCCTCTTCGCGTGGTCCGCCAGCTTGAGGTCCCCGCTGAGCACCAGCACCGCCGGCCGCACCGCCAGGGACCGGACCTTCTTCGACACCGCCGCGGCGTCCACCCCGTGCAGGTCGAGCAGCACCACGTCCGGCGGGCTCTCGAGCAGGCGTTCGATCTCCCGGAGGTCCACCGTGCAGGAGACGTCCATCCCCTCCAGGGTGAGGATCTCCGACACCACCTCCGTCTGGGCAGGGTCGTCGTCCACGAGGATCACCCTGACACCCGAAAGTCCGCTCATCGGAATGAACCTGCAGCCTGGGCGTCCCCAGTTCAATCGGAGCGTGCTCCCCACCGCGGCCGGTGTCGGCTGGGGGGCGGCCTGACGTCCGCGGGAGACGTCTCCCGGCACCCGCGGTGCAATTCCAGCGTTCTGCGCCGGGCAGAGCGTGAGGTAGCATCCGCCACGATGAAGACGCCGTCCGCCCTGATCCTGTCCGCCCTGCTGCTCCTTCCCCTCGCTTCCCGCGCACAGGACGAGAAGGGTCCGCGCGTCGTCGTGGTGCCCTTCGCCGCCCTCTCGGGGGATGTCCCGCAGCGCGCGGGCGAGAAGGCCGCAGTGATGTTCTCCTCCGAGGTGAAGAGCGCGGACGGCTTCGCGCTCGTCGACGTGCGCCGCGCCTCCACCTCCGATCCGCATGCGGAGACGCTCGAGGCCGCCCGCGCCGCCGTGGAGGAGGCGAAGACCCTGCGCCAGGGCCGCAAGTTCAACGCGGCCGAGAAGAAGCTCGGCGAGGCGCTCGACCTCTACAAGAAGGCCGCCGCCGGACTGACCGATGTTGCGGAGCTGCAGGACGCCTTCGTGCTGCTCGCCGCCATCCAGTACAACACCGGCCGCGACGAGGAGGGCGCGAAGTCGCTGGACACCGCCCTGGGCCTGGCGCCCACCCGCGAGCTGCCGCTGGCGAAGACCTCGCCCATGTTCACCCGCGTGGTGAACGCCGCGAAGGCGAACCTCGAGAAGGCGCCGAAGGGCTCGCTGATGGTGGAGTCCACGCCGGCGGGCGCGCAGGTGTTCGTGGACGGCGTGTCGCTCGGCACCTCGCCGCTGCTGGTGAAGGACGTGCCGGCAGGTCAGCACACCTGGCGCGTGCAGCTCCCGTCCGGTGAGAGCATCGGCGGGGTGGTGCAGGTCGCCGCGCAGAAGCAGGCGAAGGTGATGGGCGCGGCCGAGGGCAAGGACCCCGAGTCGCGGATGCTGGCGGCGCTGGCGCAGAACAAGGTCGACCAGACGGTGGTCGAGGCGGCGAAGGCGCACGCGAAGTCGGTGGAGGCGGAGCTTTTGATCTTCGGCGCGCTCTCGCGGGAGGGGAAGAACCTCGCGCTCGACTCCTTCGTGCTGAAGGTGGACTCCGGTGAGCTCAAGCGCCTGCCGCGGTCGGTGTTCGACGCGGAGCTGCTCTCGGCGGGCATGGAGTTCTACAACCTCGTGGGCCGCCTCTCCGCCGAGGGCCTCAAGGTCGGCAGCGATCTGCGGGTGCCGGGCCCGGTGGCGGACGGCGTGCGGCTCGCCAGCGCCAAGGTGACCGAGGTCGGTTACGGCGTTCAGCCGGGCCAGGCGGCCGGCGTGCTGGACGTGGAGGCCGCCGGCGGTCCTGCCGCGGGGGGGCAGCCCGGCCAGGGCAGCGACGGCGGGCGCAAGCCGCTCGATCCGAAGCAGAAGCGCGCGCCGCTCCGCCGGTAGTCTCGCGCGCCGTGGCCACGCACCGCGGCCGCTTCGCGCCCTCGCCCACCGGGAGGCTGCACCTCGGGAACGCCCGCTCCGCCCTGCTCGGGTGGCTGTGGGCGCGCAGCGAGGGCGGTCAGTTCCTGCTGCGCATCGAGGACCTCGACCGGCAGCGCTGCCGGCAAGAGCACCTCGACGACCTCTACCGCGACCTCGAATACCTCGGGCTCGACTGGGACGGCACGCCCTGGGTCCAGAGCGAGCGCGCGGCGATCTACGACGAGGCGCTGCAGAGGCTCCGCGCGAAGGGCCGCGTCTACGCCTGCTACTGCTCGCGCGCCGAGGTGATGCGCGCCGCCTCCGCGCCCCACGGGCCTTCGGACGACGGTCCGCGCTACCCCGGCACCTGCGAGCGCCTCACCCCTGCCGAGCAGATCGCACGGGCGGCGTCCGGTCGCCCACCGTCGCTGCGGTTCCGGCCGACGGAGGGCGCGGTGTGCTTCGAAGACGGCGTGCACGGCCGCATCTGCCAGGACGTGTCCGCGGAGGTGGGCGACTTCGTGGTGCGCCGCGTGGACGGCGTGGCCAGCTACCAGCTCGCGGTGGTGGTGGACGACGCGGCCAGCGGGGTGACCCACGTGCTGCGCGGGGACGACCTTCTGGCCTCCACGCCGCGGCAGCTCCAGCTCTACGAGGCGCTCGGGCTACAGGCCCCGGCGTTCGCGCATGTGCCTTTGGTGATGGGCGCGGACGGGAAGCGGCTGGCCAAGCGGGAGGGCGCGTTCGCGGTGGCGGAGCTGAGGAGGGCAGGCGTACCGGCAGAACGGGTGCTCGGGCTGCTCGCAGGATGGAGCGGATTGGGATACTCGCCGTGCAGCGCGGCGGAGCTCGCCGGGCGCTTCCAGTGGGTGGTCCTCCCGAGGGCCCCGGTGACGACCAGCGAGGCGGAGATCCGCGCGGCGCTGGGGATTTAGGATGACGGCATGTGGCGCAAGAACAGCGGGCTCTTCCTCCTCGGCTTCGCCTTCGTGGTCCTCTGCATGATCGGCGTGTGGGCGGTCCGCTACAAAGGTCCGCAGCTCGACGCGGTGGCGCGCGGTGAGGCGGAGCCCGCGGTGGACATCACCCACGTTCCCCCCAGGCCCGGTGCGCTCCCGTCCGTCGCCCGCCCGGTGAAGATCCCCTCCCGCGGGATCGGGCTGCTCGCGCGCGACACCTCCCCGAGGCCCGGCGCCGCGCTCGACCGCGCCATCCAGACGGCGGTCCGGGTGGGCGACGACGGACCGCGCGGGCTCATCAACGCCGAGCAGATCCGCGTGGCGGTCGAGGCCGTGGAGCCGTTGTGGACGCAGTGCTTCGAGGACGCGAAGGACCGGTACCGGGGGCCGCAGCTCGCGATGGTGGCCTTCACCTTGCGCGCCGAGGGCGAGGCCGGCCGCTTCGACGAGGGCGAGCTCGAGAGCATCAGCGTCGACGACCCGTGGGTGAAGAGCTGCCTCCTCGAGTCGCTGCTGGATGCGAAGTACACCGCGCCGGCAGACAGCATGGAGCTGCGGGTGGAGTACCCCTTCTACTTCCACGGCGAGTAGCGTCGTCCGCCTGTCGCCTGGAGGGTGCGTTGAGTCCCACCATCGAAGCGCTCGGGCCGGAGGACGGTGACGCGCTGCGGGCGCTGCTGACCCGCGACGTGGCGCACAACCTGTACCTGCTCGGGCTCTTCGAGGAGTTCGGCGTGGTCCCCCGCGAGGGCCGGCGCCCGTTCACCTTCTGGGGCCGGTGGGCGGAAGGGCGGCTCACCGCGGCGGTGTTCGTGGGCGGCGACGGCGGGCTGGTGGTGCCCTCGGCGGTGCCGTCCCCGGCCGAGGCGGTGGAGGTGGCGGCGATCGCGCAGCACCTGGCAAAGCGGGGCCGGGTGCACCTGCGGGCCTGCGTGGGCGAGCGGGAGGCGGTGGAGGCCGTGCTGCGTCATCTGGCGGCGGACGTGCGGCCGAGGACCTGCCTCGTGCAGCGGCTGTTCAAGGTGTCGGCGGACGACCTGGGGCCGTTCACCAACCCGACCTTGCGCACCGCGGTGGAGGGCGACGTGCCGCAGCTTCTGCCCATGGCGGCGGCGTGCGTGAAGGAGCTGCTCGGGCGCGATCCCCGCGAGGAGGATCCGGAGGGCTTCGGCGCGCGGGTGCTGCAGCGGGTGCGCGGGCGGCGGACCTACGTGCTCGAGGTGGACGGGCGGCTGGTGTTCAAGATCGACGTGGGCAGCCTCTCGCAGCACGGGGCCGAGCTCGAGGGCCTCTACACGGTGCCGGACCAGCGGCGGCGGGGACACGCCACGCTGTCGCTCGGGCAGATCTGCCGGCACCTGCTCTCGTCCATCCCGCGGCTGACCCTGAGGGTGGACGAGGCCAACCCGTCCTTTGCCGGCGTGGTCCGCAAGGTGGGCTTCGTGGCGGGACGGCAGCAGAAGCTGGTGGTGATGGAATGACGGCGCGTGCGGTGATGCGGAAGGCGGGGGCGCTGGGTCGTCCCTCCAGCGGAGAAGGTCCGGTGGTGCTGCGGCGGGCCACGGTTCCCGCGTGGCTGCCCCACGCGATGGCGCACTTCGATGCGGTGCTGATCGACCACGCGCACTGCGAGAAGAAGGCGGCGGCGAACGCGCTCTCCATGTTGCAGGCGTACCCCGAGGTGCCGGAGCTGCCGGTGACCATGGCGAGG
>CAZCWA010000172.1:0-1101 GCA_964502265.1 uncultured Myxococcaceae bacterium
GCTCGAAGGTCTGGATGCGGTTGGTGGCCTGCTGCACCTGCGGGTCGAAGTCCTGCAGCCCCATCGACACGCGGTTCCAGCCCAGCCTCCGCAGCGTCTCGAGCTTCTTCGCCGAGGTCAGCGCCGGGTGCACCTCGATGGCCACCTCCGCGTCCGGGAGGATGTTGAAGCGGCGCTTCAGCTCGGTCGCGAGCCGCTCGAGCTGGGTCTCGGTGAGGAAGGTGGGCGTGCCCCCGCCGAGGTGGAGCTGCGACACGTTGCGCCGGTCGCCGAGCTCCTTCACCGCCAGGTCCATCTCCATCACCAGGTGGTCGAGGTACGTCTCCGCCGCGCCCGTCTCCTTGGAGATGACGACGTTGCACCCGCAGTACCAGCAGAGGCTCTTGCAGAAGGGCAGGTGGACGTAGAGCGAGAGCGGCGCGTGCACATCCTGCGCGGCCTTGCGCAGGAACTGCGCGTACTGCTCCGGACCGAAGGACTCCACCCACTCGGGCGCGGTGGGATAGCTGGTGTAGCGCGGCCCGGCGACGTCATAGCGGGAGAGCAGCGCATCCAGTTCCAGGGGCATCGACATCGACTCCATCCTCTCGGCCCGCTCGGCGATTCAGCTCGGGCTCAGCTTGCGGAACCGGTGAGCACGAAGCGTGCCCATGGGCTCGGGCGCCGCTTCTCCGAGGCCGCAGATCGTCTTCTGCAGCGAGCGGACGCGGACGAGGGCGCGAGCTGGCAGAGTCGCAGGCCGACCAAGGAGCCTCACATGAAGATCTGGTTCAACCCCGCCTGTTCCAGGTGCCGCGCCGCGACCGCCGCCCTCGACGACGCCGGGCTCACCTACGAGGTGCGCCGCTACCTCGATGCGCCGCCGTCGGCCGAAGAGCTGGAGGCGGTGCTCGGGCAGCTCGGGCTGGAGCCCTGGGACATCGTCCGGATGTCCGAGCCCGCCGCGCAGGCCGCAGGCCTCACTTCCCTCCCCCGAGAACACGCCGCGCGCGACCGGTGGATTGCAGCGATGGTCGAGCACCCTTCGCTCATCCAGCGCCCCATCGTGCTCCGCAGCGACGGCACCGCCTCGGTGGCGCGCAGCCCGGAGGTGCTGGCGGA
>CAZCWA010000172.1:1201-4327 GCA_964502265.1 uncultured Myxococcaceae bacterium
GAGAACACGCGCCTGAACAGGCGGAGCCCGCGTGAGCGGAAGCCGTCCATGATCTCGTACACGGTGGGGATGACCAGCAGCGTGAGCAGGGTGGAGGTGATGAGCCCGCCGATGACCGCGCGGCCCAACGGCGCCCGGAAGTCGCCGCCCTCTCCGAGCCCGAGCGCCACCGGGATCATCCCGGCGATCAGCGCGAACGAGGTCATGATGATCGGCCGCAGCCGGATGTAGCCCGCCTCCACCAGCGCATCCCGAAGCGACATCCCGCCCGCGCGCGCCCACTTGGCGAAGTCGATGAAGAGGATCGCGTTCTTCGCCACGATGCCCATCAGCAGGATGACGCCGATGAGGCTCATCACGTTCAAGGTGTCGCCGGTGATGAGCAGCGCGAGCACCACGCCTACCAGCGACAGCGGCAGCGAGACGAGGATGGCCAGCGGATCCATGAAGGAGCCGAACTGGATCACCAGGATGAGGTACATCAGCAGCAACGCCGCGCCGAGCGCGAGCGCCACCGCGCCGAACACCTCCTGCTGGCTCTCCACCTCACCGCCCTGGGTGATGACGTAGCCCTCGGGGAGCGCGATACCCGCCAGCCGCGCGTCGATGTCCGCGCGCACTTCGTCCAGACTCCGGCCCTGCACGTTGGCTTCCACGGTGATGACGCGCTCGCGGTTGAGGTGATCGATCTGCGCGGGCCCCGGCTCGCTGCGGATCTCCGCCACCTGCCCCAGTGGCACGCTCCGGAGCTGTCCCGTGTCGTCGGGCGGGAGGATCAGCGGCAGCCGCGAGAGGTCCGAGGGGCGCGTGCGGGCCTCGGGCGCGAAGCGGACGTAGACGTCGCGGGTCTCACCGCTGGGATCCACCCAATCCCCCGAGTCGATCCCCGCGAAGGCCGGCCGCAGGCTCTGCGCCACCTGCCCCGCGGTCAGCCCGAGGCTCCCCGCCAGGCCCCGCTTCAGCTCCACCACCAGCTCCGGCTTCTGCCCGCGGGTGGAGAGGCCCACGTCCACGGCGCCCGGGACCTCCCGCACCTCGCCCTGCACCTGCTCGGCGATCCCGTTGAGCCGGTCGAGGTCCTCGCCGCGGATCTGGAGCATGATCTGCGAGAACGCGCCGCCGAAGCCCGACGAGAACACCTTCACGTCCGCGCCCGCGATGTTCCCCAGATCCCGGCGGAGCACCGCGCCCAGGGCGTCCTGGCTCACCTCGCGCTCCTCCCGGGGCTTCAGCCGCACGTAGACGAGCCCCTGGTCCACGCCCTGGGTCCGCAGCGGCAGCGGGGTGCCGATGGTGGTGAAGGTGTACTCGACCTCCGGGTGCGCCCGGGCGATCGCCGCGGCCGCCTCCACCTTCCGGCGCGTGTAATCGATGTTCGATCCCGGCGGCGTCTCCACGATGAAGTTGAGCTCGCCGCGATCCGACACCGGCACGAAGCCCGCGCCACCGAACGCGCCCTGCAGCACCAGCGCGGCGATCAGCGAGCCCACGGCGATGAAGATCATCAGCCAGCGGTGATCCAGCGCCCAGCCGATGACCCCGCGATACCAGACCGCCACCCGGCCGAACCACGCGTTGAACCGCGCCAGCAACCGGCCCAGAGGCCCCCTCCGCGCGCCGCTCTCGATCTGCGGATCCGGCCAGTACGCCGAGAGCATCGGGTCGAGCGAGAACGCGACGAACAGGCTCACCAGCACCGCGCAGGCCATGGTGAGCGCGAAGGGCTTGAACCACTGCCCCGAGATGCCGGGCATGAAGGCGATCGGAACGAACACCGAGACGATGGAGAAGGTCGTCGCCGCCACCGCGAGGCCGATCTCGTTGGTGCCTTCGCGGGCGGCCTGCAGGTGGCCTTTGCCCATCTCCATGTGGCGGACGATGTTCTCGCGGACCACGATCGCGTCGTCGATGAGGATGCCGATCGCGAGCGTCAGCCCGAGCAGGCTCATCGTGTTGAGCGTGTAGCCCAGGGCCCAGACGGCGATGAAGGCCGCCAGCAGACTCACCGGCAGCGTGAGCCCGGTGATCACCGTCGAGCGCCACGAGTTGAGGAAGAGGAAGACCACCAGGACCGTCAGGAACGCGCCCTCGAGAAGCGCGCTCTGGACGTTCTCCACCGACTGCTCCACCCGGACGCCGGAGTTCTGCACGACCCGCAGCTCCACGCCCTCGGGCAGCGAGCCCCGCAGCGCCTCGACACGTTCGAGCACCGCGCTCGCGACCGCGGTGGTGCTGTAGCCGGACGTCTTGATGATCTCGATCGCGACGGCCTCTTCGTCGTTCCAGAGCGCCAGCGTCCGCTGCTCCTCCGCCCCCGCGTGGACGTTGGCCAGCTCGCCCAGCCGGATCGCCCGGCCGTCCCGCTGGGCCACGACCATCGCCTCGAAGTCGCGAGGCTCCTCGAGCCGCCCCTGCAGGCGGATGGTCCGCTCCGAGTGCTCGCCCATGAGGGTGCCCACCGGCGCGGCGAGGTTCTGGGCCCGCAGCGCCTCCACCACCTGCCCCACGCCGATGCCCGCAGCCTCCAGCGCCGAAGGGCGCAGCTCCACCGTCAGCTCCGGCTCCAGCCCACCCACCACCGTCGCCTGCGCCACGCCCTGCACCGAGCGCAGCTCGCCCACGATGCCCGGATCGGCGATCCGCGTCAGGTCCGCCGCCGAGCGCGTCTGCGAGGTGAGCGCCAGGGTCACGATCGGCGCGTCCGCCGGATCGAAGCGGGTGATGACCGGCTCCTCCATCTCCTGCGGCAGGTCCTGGCGCTTCGAAGAGATCGCATCCCGGATCTCCTGCGAGGCCTGCTGCAGGTCCTTGCCGTACTCGAAGGTGACGGTGAACTGCGCCAGCCCGTCGATCGCCGTGGACCGGGTCTGCGAA
The DNA here is from genome assembly GCA_964502265.1 of uncultured Myxococcaceae bacterium. Lineage (GTDB taxonomy): Bacteria > Myxococcota > Myxococcia > Myxococcales > Myxococcaceae > JAFAFL01. The sequence goes on from CAZCWA010000172.1 coordinate 4,076, forward strand.
GGATCGAGGCCGCTGATGGCGAAGAAGGCATCCTCCAGCGGCTCGACGAGCTCGCGTTCGACCGTCTCCGGATCTGCGCCCGGATAGAGGATGGAGACGGCGATCACCGGCGGGTCCACCTCCGGGAACTCGTCGGTGTCGAGGACGAGCAGCGCGATCAGCCCGAAGCCGACCAGCGCGAGCATGGCGGTGATCGTGATCACCGGCCGCTTGATGGCGAAGTCGGAGATGACCATCAGTCCTCCGCCGCAG
>CAZCWA010000172.1:4427-7959 GCA_964502265.1 uncultured Myxococcaceae bacterium
GACGAAGCCATCGAACGGTGCCACCACCCGCGAGCGCCCCACCTGCTCCCGTGCACCACTTGCGCCCGCGCGCGCCTGCTCGAGCCGGGCCTCTGCCTGTTGCCGCGCCGCCACGCTGCGGTCGTAGTTCTGCCGCGCCACCGCGCCCGCCTCGAAGAGCTCGCGGGACCGCTGCTCCTCGGCCCTCGCCACCTCCAGATCCTTTCGCGCCGTCTCCACCGCCGCCTGCGCCGAGCTGAGCTCCGCAGGCGCCGCGGCCGGATCCAGGCGCACCACCACGTCGCCCTTCTTCACCGGCTCGCCCTCCTCGAACGCGACCTCGAGCACCGAACCGGCGACCTCCGCGTTCAGGGTGGCGGACTGGATCGGCTCGAGTCTCCCGGAGACCAGTGGCCCCGAACGCAGCTCGGTGACCTCCACCCGCGCCACGCTTTCGGAGCCGACGGTGACGGTGGGCGGGGGCGCGGCCTCCGGGGGCGCCCGCTGGCAGGCGGAGATCGACAGGCACACGCCGGCCGTGAGGGCGGGCAGGAGGGGGCGGAGGTTCATGACGCCCGCCACGGTGGGTATCGACGGGCTCCGGCGCCAGCCGTCCGCGACGCCGCCAGCGCTGCGGTCGAATCCCTGCGTGTGGTGGATGACCCCCGCGAACCACGATCACCTGCGTCCACGTCGCGCCTTCTGCGAACGTGGTCTGCATTTCACGCAACCTGCGGCCCGGACCGGCCGATGAGGTCACATGGCGTTTTCGAGAACCGTGCTCTTCCCCCTGTCCGCGGGGACGCTGTTGGCGCTCCTCGGGTGCTTCGATCCCCCCGCGGTGGAGATCGCGGATGCGGGCGATCCCCCGGGAGTGGCCGCCGACGCGGGCGATGAGACGCCGCCGCTCCCCGACGGTGGACACGACGACGGAGGGATGGATGCCGGACTGCCGGAGCCCGACGCCGGCACGCCCGTCGATGCGCCGCCCGAATGCCCCGAGGTCACCGAAGGGCTGAACGTGATCCAGCTCGGCAACACCGAGCGCCGCTTCTGGGTCAACTCGCCCGCGGCCGACGTGGCCTCGCCCGCAGCGGTGTTCTGGTTCCACGGCTTCTCGGGGCCCCGCTCGCCGCACGAGGACGCGCTCAGCGACAGCCTGATGCTCGATGGGCTGGGACTCCACCCCGACGCGGACCCCACCTTCCCGTTCGTGCGCGTGCTGCTCGAGGACACGAACCTGCAGCCCCTGTCGGGGCTCGACTGGGACATCCGCACCGACGATCCGAACAGGGACCTCGCGCTCTTCGACGTCGTGGTGCAGTGCGTACGCGCCCACCGCGGCGTTCCGGAGGACCGCATCTTCGCCGCCGGTTTCAGCGCCGGCGCGACCTTCGCCAACCTGCTCCACACGGCCCGGCCCGGCGTGGTGCGCGCCGTCTACACCGCGTCGGGGCTCTGGGTGAACGAGCCGCTGAACCTGCAGCTCGCGCATCGGGTGACCTTCGGCATCCCGTTGGTGAACTGGTCCTGGCCGGAGCTCTCGCCGGTGGAGCCGGCGGCGGCTGCCGTGCTGGTCACGCATGGAGGTCCCGCGGACAACGTGCCCGGCAACCCGAACCCCTTGCCCTCGAACCTGACCGAGGCCGGACGCGCGGCGGTGGGAATGCTGCTGGACCGTGGGCGGCTGGTCATCGAGTGCGAGCACACCACCGGCCACCGGCTCCACCCCGAGGTGAGCGGGCAGTTCATCCTCGACTTCTTCGCCGCGCACGTGGGGACGGGCCCCTCGCCGTGGCTGACCGCCGAGCCGCCATTGCCTCCGTCGTGCGTCCTTCGGAGGCCGTAGCGCGGCACGCTCAGAAGTAGAGCCTGGCCTCGAGCGCGGGCGTGACATTCGCCATTGCCTGGATGCCGGAGCCCACGGCCGCGGTCTCGGTGCGATCCACGCCCTCATCGATCGCCAGTTTGGCGTACTGGTTCGAGTACTCGATGCGGCCGAGCGAGGTGCTGATCCGCAGCGCGAAGACCTCGGTGAAGCGGCGCTCCACCGCGAGGCCGACCTCGAGCCCACCGCCGAAGATGTCTGCCTGGTAGCTGTAGGGGACGAGTTCGCGGTCGATCGGAGCCATCGTCTCGCCGGACTCGCTCACCGCCGAGTAGCCGCCGGAGAGCAGCGCGTATCCGGAGACGGTGGCAGGTCCCTCGACGAACGCGTACCGCAGGCCGAAGGAGAGCGCGAGGCCACCGGACCGGGAGCGGATGTCCGGGCGGGTGACGGAGGCGCCCCGGCTCTCGGGACCGGTGTTCTGCTCGCTGAGCGAACCGGAGAGTCCGAGGAGGAAGGAGAGCCGATCCCCCGCACGCCGTTCCAAAGAGAGGTGCGGGCTCACCAGGCGCGGCGTGGCGGTGCTGACTCCGAGCCCTCCCAGCATCTGGGTCAAGCCCAGCCCGCCGATGGCGCCAAACGACATGCCAGCGCCAATGGACCAATGACCGGCGGGAGCGGGCTGGGCCTGCGGCGTGGCGAACACGTGCAGCGGTAGGAGGATGAGCGCGAAGGTAAGGGCAGGTGTCGTGAGCGCGCGGTGCATGGATCCCATGGGGTGCTGGTTGAAGAAGTTGAGTGTCCGGATTGAATCAGGCAGCCGGGCGGCCGTCTGCTGCCGTGGAGGTTGCAATGGTTCGGCGCTCGTACCCCATCCTGATCCTGATCGCGGCCCACGTGCTCCTGGCCGGGTGCAATCCCACGCTGGAGGTGAGGGCGCTGACCCCGGGTGAGGTGAACCTCGGGCCGGCCACGAAGCTCGTCCTGGTGCAGAGCGAAGGGGGCTTCAGCTACGACCGCCGCGAGCTGGTCGCCGAGCTCTTCTCCCAGGTCCGCCGCGACGGCTTCTTCCAGCTCGAGGACGCGCGCAACAGCGGCAACCACATCCGCTGGGCAGGGCCCAATCGGCTCGCGGTGACGCGTTCGATGCCGCAGCGGCGGGACGAGGTCTGGCTGCGCATCGACGTGGAGACGATGGACGCGTACGACTGCGAGGGCGACGAGTGGGAGGAGTACGACGAGGAGACGGGAGAGTCCTGGACGGTCCAGGAGGAGCTCCTCTGCGGCGAGGTGTCGCTGGACGTGAGCGCCGTCGGCCCCAACGACGAGGTGTTCCTCCTCTCCATGCCCTACAGCGGCTACAGCGAGCTCCCCTGGCACGCGCACGAGGACGACGCCATCTCCGCAGCGCTGCACCAGGCGGTGGACTCGCTGCTCGCGGACATCACGCCGCAGTGGACGTCTTCATGGGTGCGTCTGGACGACGAGGACAGCCGTCAGCAGCCCATCCTGGATCGCGCCCAGAGCGGCGACCTCTCGGGCGCCATCGCCGAGCTGGAGGACCTCCTCTCCCACGAGCCGCAGAACGCGTCGGCGCACTACAACCTCGCGGTGATGCTCGACGCCTCGATGGCCTGGGCAGAAGCGCTCGTCTCCTATGACCGCGCCATCCGCCTCTCGGACAAGGGCTGGTACCGCAGCGCCGCGCAGGCGTGCGAGCAGCGC
>CAZCWA010000172.1:8059-9612 GCA_964502265.1 uncultured Myxococcaceae bacterium
AGCCGGTCGATGAAGAGCACCTCGGAGATGGCGTGCGTGACCACGTGCCTCGAAGCGAGCGCGAGCAGCTCCTCCCTCAGTCCGGCGTGCTCGGGCGGGGCGACCTCGGGCATCAGCTCGACGCAGAGGACGGGCTTCTCGTGCGCGCCGTCCTCCACGCCCACCAGCCCGCTGCGCCGGACCTTCGGGTGCGCGTCGAAGATGGGCTCGCACAGCAGCGAGAACATCGGTCCGCTCGCGGCGCGCACCCGCTGGCTCACCCGGCCCACCACCCACAGCCTGCCCGCCACGTCCTCGTAGCCCGCGTCTCCGATGCGGTGCCATGGACCGATCTTGTTCTTCCGGGTGCTCTCGTCATCGTCGAGATAGCGCTCGCTGACGTGGGGGCTGCGCACGAGGAGCTCGCCGATCTCTCCGCGCGGAACCGGCTCGAAGTCGTCCGCCGCGCCGTCCTGCAGCCTCACGATGCGGACCTCGATCCCATCGAACGGCCGGCCCACGCAGATGCCACGGCCGCTCACCGTTCCCGTCCAGGTTTCACCGAGCGTCTCCTCTGCGCTGTGCGCGGTGGACGGCAGCGCCTCGGTGGCGCCGTAGTTCGCGAAGACCCTCCCGTTCGGCATCATCTTCGTGAGCGCCGCCATCGCCGGTCCGGTGATGGGTGCGCCGCCGCCGATCACCCGCTCCAGCGTGGGCGCCTGCAGACCCCGCTCGTTCGCGTACCGCGCGAGGTTCTCGAGCAGCACCGGTGAGCCGAAGAGCGACCGCACGCCGCAGTCGTTGATCGCCTCGAGCAGCGCCGCCGGATCCGAGGTCGCCGGCTTCTCGCGGACGAAGTCGATGGGCGGCACCACCACCGTCCCACCTGCGCTCAGGCCGATGATGAAGAAAGCGGGGAAGACGGCCATGTCGACGGGCGGGGCGGTGAAGCCCCAGCTCCGATGGGCGATTCGGATCACCCCGCAGAAGTTCCGGTGCGTGTAGAGCGCCGGCTTGGCCGGACCCGTGCTGCCGGTGGTGTAGAGCACCGTCATCGGATCGTCCGGGCCCACGTCGGCGCGTCGTGGCTCGTGTGACGGTTCGCGGCGCGCGGCCTCCTGGCGCAGCTCGTCGACGCTGCGGGCACCGGGGAAGTACGCGTCCTCGCCCACCACGATCGCCTTCTTCGGGAAGCGCGGGCCCCAGCCGAAGACGACCCGCGCCGCGTGGGTGACGGGGATGCCGGCGAAGACCTCGGGACGGATGCGCCGGAGCCGCTCGCCGACGTTCCGGTAGCCCACCGACGGATCGATCATCACGATCGTCGCGCCGGCCCGGGTGAGCGCCACGTAGAGCGCGCAGGCCTGGTAGCTCGGCGGGGCCATGAAGACGGTGCGTGTGCGCTCGGCCACGCCCCATGCGCGAAGCGCCACCGCGATCGCCTCCGCATCCTCGGAGAGCTTCCGGTACGAGTACCGGACGTAGCGCCGCCTGCCATCGCTCGCCAGCCCCCCAGGCTCGATCACCGCGCAGCGCTCGGGATCCTCCCCGGCCACCGCGCGCACCACGCCCGC
>CAZCWA010000173.1:0-9584 GCA_964502265.1 uncultured Myxococcaceae bacterium
ACCGCGGACTTCACCCGGAGCTTCACCCGCGCGCTGATGGGGATGACGCTCCCTGCACGGGCCGAAGTACCGATGCTGGTGGCGGTGGGCGAGCGGGAGACGCAGGTCGCCAAGGGCGCGGCGCGGCGGATGGTCCGGGAGATCGCCGGCGCGCGGGGCGTGCTCGTCCCCGGCGCCGGGCACGTGTGGAACCTCGAGGCCCCGGACCTCTACTGGGACACGCTGCGCGCATGGGTGCGGCAGGAGCCGCTGCCGGAACGGCTGTCAACCTTGCAGGGGTGAGACGCTTCGCGTAGCGGAGCGCGCCGGGCTCGAGCGCACGCAGCTTCCCCGCGTCTGCGACGGCTGGGCGTCAGTTGTGCAGCCGGCGCCCCTCCGCCGCGGGCGTCTCCGGGAGCGCGACCGGCGGACGCACCGGCAGGGTGACGGTGAAGCAGGTGCCCGCCTCCTCCGACGAGGTGACGCTCACCTTGCCGCCGTGCGCTTCCGCCAGGCCGCGGACGAGCGAGAGCCCCAGTCCCCATCCCTCCTGCGGGCCCTTCTCCGCGTCCAGCGTCCGCCGGAACGGCTCGAAGATCGTCTCCTGCATCGAACGGGGGATGGGGTTGCCCTCGTTCTTCACCCGCAGGGAGAAGTGGTCGCCGCTGCGCTCGATGACGACTTCGATGGGGGTGCCGGGCGCGCCGTACTTCGCCGCGTTGCCGCCGAGGTTCTCGATCACCCGGCGCAGCCCCTCCTCGTCCGCGATGAGGCCGAGGTCCCCTTCCGCGTAGAGCCGGAAGCGATCGCCGTGCACGGCGGCGAGCCCCTCCAGCGCCTGGATGGCCACCGCGCGCAGGTTGCAGAGGTCGTGTTTGAGCACGACGCCCAGCCCGGACTGGACGCGGCTGGCGTCGAGAAGGTCCCGGATCATCCGCTCTGCCCGGTCGAGGTTCCGGCACGTGCGGCCCACCGCCGTCTGCACGGCTTCCACGTGGGCGAAGCGCTTCCCGAGCATCTCCACGCTGAGCCGCGACGCCATCAGCGGCGTGCGCAGGTCGTGCGTCATCGCGGCGATGAAGGTCTCCCTCACCATCTTCTCCGCCTCGAGCCTGGCGACCTTCTCGCGCAGGAGGATCTCCGTCATGATCGACTCGGTCAGCTCGCGCATCACCGTCATGTCGCGATCGGTCCACTCGCGCGGGGTGGGCTGGATGCAGCAGAACGTCCCCAGCACATGGCCGGACGGGTGGATGAGCGGGAGGACGATCAGCGCGACGATCCCCCACGGCTCCGTGGAGGGGTGGAAGCGCAGGAACGGATCCGCCGGCGCGTTGCCGGAGATGATCGGCTCGCCCTCCAGCGTGTAGCGACAGAGTGACGCGTCGATGGGGAGGTTGCGCGTCTCCTTGAACGGGGACGCCAGGCCGTAGTCCGCCTTGAAGAACTGACGTTCCCCGTCCACCAGCGAGAAGATCGTCAGCGGCACGTCGAGGAGCTGCGCCGCGAGCCGGGCGAGCCGGTCGAACGCCTCCTCCCGCGGGGTGTCCAGCAGGCCGGTGTCCCGGATCACCTTCAGACGGTCCGGGTCTCGAAGCCTGACGTTGCACCGCTGGGTCCGCGCCTTCGAAACGGGGTCGAGCTCGCCGAGGAACTTCATGCCCCGGAGGGTAAACCCCTCGCGGCGTCGAGCGGGTCTACGGTCCCCGGGAAGCAACGTCCCGTCATGAACTGAACGGCCGGGAAGTCCGATCCACCGGTTTGGTCGTTCCGGGTTGGTCCGGGGCCGCTGCTGCCTTGCGCTGGCGCTGGCCTGCGCCGGTTGACGGCCACGTTAACGCGCGTTAACTTCCCCTCCATGACCGACCCTCGCAACCGCATCCTCTCCGCGGCCACGGAGCTGTTCCTCCAGGGCGGGTCCACCGCGCTGACCATGCGCGGCGTGGCGGAGGTGGTGGGCGTGACGCCGACCGCGCTCTACCGGCACTTCGAGAACAAGGAGGCGCTGCTCCGCGCGGTGCTGGGCGCGGGCTTCCAGGTCTTCGGCACCTACCTCTACGGTGCGCTGCAGGGGGCCACGCCGGGCGAGCGGCTCCGGCTCAGCGGTCAGGCCTACCTCGACTTCGCGCTCGAGCAGCCCCAGGCGTACCGGACGATCTTCATGACCCCGAGGGGGGACGCCGGGTGCGGCAACCCGGAGCCCCAGTGGCGGGCCACGCTGCAGTTCCTCGAGGACCGGGTGCGCGAGAGCATGGACGCAGGCGTGCTGCGGCGCGGCGATCCGGAGGAGGTCGCGGTCACGATCTGGAGCCACGTGCACGGGCTGGTGTCCCTCCACCTGGTGGACGCGATCGGGCTGGACGAGGCCCGCTTCCGGAAGCTCTACGCCGGCTCGCTGGCGCGGCTCTTCGAGGGCCTGCTGGCGCTGGCGCCCCGGTGAGCCGGACGGGGGCTCCCGGGAGGGCCCCCCTTTTTTTGTCCCAGAGGTTAACAGCCGTTAACTCAGAAGGAGCTGTCCGATGAAGTCGTGGATGTCGAAGGCGTGGTCGGCGAGCCCTGCGCTGACCGGGACCGGCCTGATGCATGGGGCCCTGCTGGGGGTGTTCGTCGTCCTCGCGCTGGTGGACGGACGGGAGGTGGCGGGAGCGCTCGTCTGGGTGAAGCCGGCGAAGTTCGCGGCGTCGATCCTCACCTACACGCTGACGCTCGCGTGGATGCTCTCCTTCGTGACGGATCGCCCTGCCGCGGTCCGCCGGGTGGCCGGGGTGACCTCCGTGGCGATGTGGATCGAGACGGTCCTCATCTCGCTGCAGGCCGGGCGCGGGGTGCGCAGCCACTTCAACGCACAGACGCCGTGGGACGGCGCCATCTACTCGGTGATGGGGCTCGCCATCCTGGCGGCGACGGTCGCGGGGGCATGGGCGCTCTGGCTGCTCTTCCGGCAGCGCTTCGAGGACCGCGCGCTCGCCCACGCGGTGCGGCTCGGGCTGCTGATCTCGCTCGTGGGGGCGCTCGTGGGCGGGTTGATGACGCAGCCGTCCGCCGAGCAGGTCGCCGCCATGGCAGACGGTTCGGGCCGCACCGCGGGCGCCCACGCGGTGGGTGTGGCGGACGGCGGGGAGGGACTGCCGGTGCTGGGCTGGAGCACCGAGGGCGGCGATCTCCGCGTGCCTCACTTCGTCGCGCTGCACGGGATGCAGGTCCTCCCGCTGGTGGGGTGGGCGCTCTTCCGGAGGAGGGCTCGGAGTTCGCGCTCGGACGCCGCGCGGCTGCGCCTCGTGCACGGCACGGCGGTCGGATACGCCGGGCTCTTCGGCGCGCTCCTGTGGCAGGCGCTGCGCGGGGAGCCGCTCCTCCGGATGGGCCCGACCACCCTCGCGTCGCTGGGGGCGGTGGCCGTCGTCGCTGCCGTCATCGTCCTGCCTTCGGCCCTCGCGCCAAAGCAGCCGCGGGCGTCGGCGCGGGCGTGAGCGGCTGCGACGGGGCAGCGGCGTTCAGGCGGATTGGCGGGGGGAGCGCGGCTCGCCGACCCGCTCACGGTACTCGGCAGCGAGCTGCTCCATCTCGGCAGCGAGGCGCTCGCCCTCCACCAGCAGGCGCGCCTTGAGCTTCGCCCTCGACCCGAGCACGAAGAAGACCTGCACGTCCCGCAGCACGCGCCGCTTGCGCTCGAGGAAGTAGCGGGTGAAGAGCGCAAGGGGCAGGCAGCCCGCGAGCGTCGCGCCCAACCCCACGGGGCCGAACAGCCGCCAGGAGAGGCCGGCCAACACCGCCAGCCACAGCGGCGCCAACACCAGCGCGGCCACCACCTTCAACGTCGCGCGCTGATCCGCCCCCACCTTCACCGTGCGGTCGAGCACGCGCGGGATCCAGAACGGCACCGCGAAGAGCGCCATGCCCACCGCGAAGAGCGGGAAGCCCAGCAGCACCGAGGCGAGGTTCTTGCCCACGAAGCGCCACACCGCCTCGCGCTGGTAGACCAGCGTGAGGTCCTCCGGATCCGCGCGCGCCAGCTCGAGCCGCGTGCCGAACGAGACCACCTCCTCGCGCAGCGCCTCGAAACGCTCGGGCTGCTCGGCCCGGAAGAGCGGGAGCCCGGCGGCGAAGCGGCGCAGGCGATCCGGATCCCGGCCGCGGTCTCCGCGCCGGAACGCATAGAGGCGCTCGGCCAGCGCGATCACCGGCAGGTCCTCCCACCGCTCGAGGTTCAGCGTCACCCGGCGAAGGTCCTGCTCGATCCGCTCGGTCAACGCGCGTACCGGGGCCGCCTCGTCCTCGCCCTCTGAAGGGAGGAAGCCGGACGTCTGCACCGGCTCGCCCACCTCGATCAGCACGCGGCTGCGGAAGCGGTGCTTCTCCTCGTAGGTCAGCCCCACCGGCACGATCACCGGAGGTGCCCCTCGTCCTGCCGCACGGAGGGCGATGCGCGCCGCCCCCGTCTTGAGCTCCGCCAGCATCGGCCCGGAGTGGCTCTTGCCCTCGGGGAACAGGGTGATGGCGCGGCCCTGCACCAGCGCCTGCGTGGCCGCCTCGAACGTGCCTTCGTTCCTTCCCATCTGCGAAGGGTCGTCCTGCTTCCGGTACACCGGCAGCGCGCGCAGTCCCCTGAGCAACTGGCCGATGCCGGGGGTGCGGAACAGCCCTTCCCTCGCGAGGAACGTCACCGGGCGCGCGGTGATGACGAAGATCAACGCGGGGTCCACCAGCGAGTTGGGGTGGTTGCCGACGAAGATCACCGGTCCCTGCGCGGGGATGGAACGCGCGTTCACCTCGACCCGGTAGAAGAGGCGCAGCGCGAACCCGACCACGGCGCGGACGAAGGCGTAGAACACCCGTTCACTCTAATCTGCGTGCAGCCCGTCCACCTCTCGGGCAGATTGCCGCGCCTTCAGTCATCTCCGCGCGCCCCCGGCCGAACCAACGGCCCGCGCCGCGCTCAGCCCTTCCGATGGAGTCAGACACGTGAACGTCCTCGCCGCCGCCGCATTGGCGCTCGCCCTCGCTCAGACCGCGCCCCAGACCGACGCGCCCACCGCCGCCCCCTCCGCCCCCTCCGCCAGCGAGAGCGCCACGGAGGCCGCACGCCGCGCCGCCGACGCCGCCCAGCGCGCCGCCGAGGCCGCGGAACGCTCCGCCCGCGCCGCCGAAGAGCTCGCCCGGCGGGCTGCCGGGGCTGCCGGAACCGACGGCGCCGCCGCCGACGCCGCAGCGCAGACGCCGCCGGACGCGCCGGGGCCCGCGCCCGTGGCCGAGGGCGACGCGAACACGCCCGTGTGGGCGGGCACCGCGGGCCTGAGCCTCATCTCCATCACCGGAAACGCGCAGACGCTCACGCTCAGCGGCACCGGCACCGCCAGCCGCCGCACCGAGAACTGGGTGCTCAGCGCGCGTGTGGCCGGCGCGTACGGCCAGAGCCGGGTCGCGGCGGAGGACGCCTCGTCGGTGCTGGCGCTCAACGCGATGGGGCAGGTCCGAGGTGATCGCCGGTTCACCCACGTCGCCGCGGCCTACGTGCTCGCCGGCGCCGAGACCGATCACGTGAAGAGCATCGAGTACCGGGCGCTCGGTGAGGGCGGCGCGGCGATCACCTGGCTGGAGCGCAAGGACGGCGACCTGCTCAAGCTGCTTCTGCGCACCGACCTCGCGCTCCGGTACCAGTACGAGTCCCGCTTCCAGTACTACCCGGTGCCGCTGCAGCTCGACGACGCGCCGATGGTCGCGCCCAAGCTCGGCGTGGGCTTCCAGTACGCGCTGAACCAGTACGTCACCTTCGTCGAGGAGGCGGAGGTGCTGCTCAACATCCTCGGCGACTCGAGGGTGCTGGTGACCTCGCTCAGCCGCCTCAACGCGCGGATGACCGACTCGGTGGCGCTCTCGGTGGGATTCCAGATCAAGTACGACAGCCTCCCGGCCGAGGGCCGCGTCCCCACCGACACCATGCTGTCGGTCGGCGTCGAGACGTCGTTCTAGGGTCGTTCCAGGCAAGGGCGGAGAACGCGCGTGAACACGGCTTCGGCTTCGGGTGCGAACAACAGGTGGCGCTTCTTCCGCGCGGGCGGCGTGGACCAGGTCCAGATCGACTCGGGCGAGGAGCTGCTCGCGCTCGATGCGCTGGATCCGAAGCTGTGGGTCGCGCTCGCGTGCCCGACGTCCGGGCTCGAGTTCGACAAGCGCGCGCTCCAGCTCTTCGACATGGACGGCGACGGGCGCATCCGGGTCAGCGACCTGGTGGCGCTCGTCCGCTTCATCCGGCCGCTGCTCAAGCGTCCGGCGGATCTCACCGCAGGGCTCGAGGCGCTGCCGCTCGACGGCATCGACACCACCACGCCCGAGGGACAGGCGATGCGGGACGCGGCTGCCGCGGCGCTCGAGGCGCTGGGCAAGCCGGCGGCGACGGGCGTGACCCAGGTGGATGCGGCGGCGGCGCGCGCGGCCTTCCATCAGCGGCCGATCAACGGCGATGGGATCGTCGTCCCCGAGAGCGCGACCGATGCCGGGCTGCGCGAGGACGTCACCGCGATCGTCGGGGCGATGGGCGGCGAGAAGGACCTCAGCGGCAGGATGGGCGTGGGCCGCGCCACACTGGACGCGTTCTTCGCCGAGGCGGAGGCGTTCCTCGCCTGGCAGCGTGCGGGCGAGGCGGAGGGCGTTCACCGGCTCGGAGATGCTACGGCGTCGGCGTGGGCGGTGCTGCGGGAGCTCGAGCCGAAGATCGAGGACTTCTTCGCGCGCACCCGGGTGGGCGCCTTCGATCCGCGGGCCACCCCACTGCTCAACCGCGACGAGAAGGACTACGTGCCGGTGGCGGTGGGCAGCCTCTCCGCGGACGCGCGTGAGCTGGCGGGCTTTCCGCTGGCGCAGGTGCGGGACGGCGCAGAGCTGCCCACGTTAACGGGCGTCAACCCCGCGTGGTCGGAGCGGATGGCGCGCTTCGCGGCGGAGGTGGCGGGGCCGGTGCTCGGGCTCGATGGCGCGCCGAAGTCGCTGTCGTACGCGCAGTGGAAGCAGGTGCGCATCGCGTTCGGGCCGTGGGAGGCGTGGCAGGGCGCGCGGGCGGGCGCGAAGGTGGAGCCTCTGGGGCGGGCGCGGGTCGAGGCGCTCGTCTCGGGTGATGCGCGGGCGCGGCTGGAAGCGCTGATCGCCCAGGACGCCGCGGTGGGGCCCCAGGAGCGGGCGCTGGAGTCGCTGGAGCGGCTGGTGGCCGCGGTCCTCCACCTGCACGACTTCGCCAACAACTTCGTCTCCTTCCGCGACTTCTACGCGCAGAAGCGGCCGGCCATGTTCCAGGCCGGCACGCTGTACCTCGACCGCCGGAGCTGCGAGCTGTGCATGCAGGTGGAGAACGTGGCCGCGCACGTGACCACCGCGGGCCTGGCGCGCTCGTACCTCGCCTACTGCGAGTGCGTCCGGCGCTCCACCGGGCAGAAGATGACCATCGTGGCGGCGATCACCGACGGGGACTCGGACAACCTGATGGTGGGCCGCAACGGGCTCTTCCGCGACCGGGCCGGCAACGAGTGGGACGCCACCGTGGTGCGCATCGTCGATGCGCCGATCAGCGTGAGGCAGGCGTTCTGGTCGCCGTACAAGAAGCTCATCCGCTTCATCGAGGAGCAGGTGGCGCGCCGCGCGGCGGAGAAGGAGGCCGCCAGCGAGAAGCAGCTCACCGGCAAGGCGCTCGAGACGTTCGAGGCAGCGGAGGGCTCGTCCACGTCCGCGCTCTCGCCCGCGGCGCCGGCGGCTGCTGGTCCGGGCGGCTCTGGCGGTCCGGCGAAGAAGCCCTTCGACGTGGGCGTGGTGGCGGCGCTCGGTGTGGCCGTGGGAGGACTGACGGCGGCGCTGGGCGCGCTGCTCGCCTCGTTCTTCGGGCTCGGGGTGTGGATGCCGCTGGGGCTCCTGGCCCTGCTGCTGGTCATCTCAGGGCCGTCGATGCTGATCGCGTGGCTGAAGCTGCGGCAGCGGAACCTCGGGCCGCTGCTCGATGCGAACGGCTGGGCGGTGAACGCGATGGCGCGGGTCAACGTGCCGCTCGGGCGCTCGCTGACGGAGATGGCGAAGCTGCCCGCGGGGGCCGCTCGCGATCTGCGCGATCCGTTCGCCGAGGCCAAGCGCCCGTGGCTGCCCTGGGTCATCGCCGCGGGGGTGCTCGCGCTGGTGGGCCTGTGGGGATGGGGCAAGCTCGATCCATGGCTCCCCGAACGGGTGCGCGCCGCGACCGTGTTCAACTGGGCGCCCGAGGCGACCGCGCCTGTCGAGCCGCCGGTTCCGACGCCTGCGCCCACACCCGCCCCCTGAGCCGGGCTCAGCTCAGCGAGGCGGGGCGACGATCAAGCCGGGCACGTCTTCGAAGACGTGCTGCCTCGAGGGCTCTGCGGTGGCGAAGGCCGCGGAGTGGCTGAACAGACGCAGATGACCTCATGAAGCGTCCGGGTGGGTTCTGGACGCGCCGCCGATATGGCTCGGCCATCTCGAGGATCACTGCGTGGGCGACGATGATGTTCTCCGCGCGCCGGGGATCGATCCGCTTGCGCCAGCTCGCAGCGAGGAGGGCATGGAGGCCTCAGCCGTTGTTGGGGTCGGGGTGGGGCTGCCACGCCTTGCCGTCAAAGGAGTTGAGGCGCTTGAAGCCCATCGCCCACAGCCGTCCAGCGCCCACTGCCAGGCGCACGAAGGTCGTCTTCTCCTTCGGCAGCCCGTGCTTCACGGCACTCCATACGCCGTCCGGCTTCTGCTGCCACAGGGTGTCCAACGCGGCCACGTACAGCCTCTTGTCGTAGAGGGCCACGTCCGAGAGGCTGGCCTCCTCTGCGCCTGGAATGCGGCTGACGCGCCATTGCTGCCCGTCCCCCTCGACCACCACGCCCTTCTCGCCTACAGCCACCACCCGCTCGCCGAAGCACCTCACCCGCGCCAGGTACACGTTGGTGAGGAGGGGAACGCGCTTCCACTCGCGCCCATCCCAATGCGCCAAGAGGCCACCGCTGCCTACCGTGTACAGGTTGTCCGGGCCGGTCCCGTCGATGCTCTCCAAGTCGATGGAGTCTGCACGCCCCTCCGCCTCCGCCAGCCCGTCGTCCATGTGCACCCAGCGGCCCTGCGCGTCCTGCGTGTACACCTGCCCCGCAAAGCCACAGACGTACAGCCGCCCGGCGACCCGGCGTATCTCATTCGGCCGGCCCAGCCCTCTCCCCTCCAGGCCTGAGTCTGGGAGTTGGTCCTTCGTCTGTACCTGCCCGGACTTGAAGCTCCACACCTCCCCGCGGTCTCCGATCATCCATGCCGGCTCGTCCTGGCGGTGAGGCCCCAGCACCCCCGTCGCGCGCATGCCATCCAGGAGCCTCCGCCCCCACTGATTCTGCGCGACGAGGAACGACTGCAGCCCTGTGACACGGGTCTCTGGCTGGATTTGGTCAATGGTGTCGAGCATCAGAACGACGTTGGCGGCCGGCAGGTAGTCGGCAGCGAAATAGGTGGTCGTGAATGCCATACAGCTCTCCGGCTTGAAGCCCCTCCCCACTGAGCGGCCCGGGGCACACTAGAAGATCCCGATGCTGAAGTGCAGGTTCGCGCGCTGCTCGTTGACGAAGCGGTCCGGCAGCAGGTTC
>CAZCWA010000174.1:0-9553 GCA_964502265.1 uncultured Myxococcaceae bacterium
ATGAACAGGGCCTGGAGACCCAGCCTCCAGCGGGTGAAGGCCGAGGTGTCCGGGGGAAGCGGTAGCGGGATCGAGCTCATCGCCGGGGTTCCTGTGAAGGCGTTGGGTCGAGGGACCTTGAGGGCGGCAGCATCGCACACCCCGTCCCCGGCGAACGAGCCCCGTCGTCTGAGGTCGGGGGGCGTGCCTCCTGCCGGTTCGCATCGCGCGGCGGACCCATGCCGTGTTACTGCCCACCCGCCATGGTCTCTGTCGCAGAACTCGAACGGGAGGTCGCCCGTCGGCGCACCTTCGCCATCATCTCGCACCCCGACGCGGGCAAGACGACCCTCACCGAGAAGCTCCTGCTCTACGGCGGGGCGATCCACCTCGCCGGGAGCGTGAAGGCCCGGCGCGCGAGCCGTCACGCGACGAGTGACTGGATGGCGCTCGAGAAGGAGCGCGGCATCTCGGTGACGAGCTCGGTGCTGCAGTTCAACTACAAGAACCACGCGGTGAACCTGCTGGATACGCCGGGCCACCAGGACTTCAGCGAGGACACCTACCGCACGCTGACCGCCGCCGACAGCGCGGTCATGCTCATCGACGCGGCCAAGGGTGTGGAGCCGCAGACCAAGAAGCTCTTCCAGGTCTGCCGGATGCGGGGCATCCCCATCTTCACCTTCGTCAACAAGCTCGACCGCTTCGGCCGCGCGCCCCTGGAACTCATGGACGAGCTCGAGCAGGTGCTCGGCATCCGCTCCTACCCGATGAACTGGCCCATCGGGATGGGCAAGGAGTTCCGCGGCGTCTACGACCGGCAGAAGAAGGTCGTGCACCTCTTCAACGCCGAGGGCCGGCACGGCGAGAGCGAGGTCGCCGAGCGCAGCATCTCCATCGACGATCCCGAGATCACCAGCGTCCTCTCCGAGTCCGAGCTCGCGCAGCTCCACGAGGACATCGAGCTGCTCGACATCGGCGGGGACGAGTTCACCCGCGAGAAGAGCGACCGCGGGCAGATCAGCCCCATGTACTTCGGCAGCGCCATGACCAACTTCGGCGTGCGCCCCTTCCTCGACAGCTTCCTGCAGCTCGCGCCGCCTCCGACCTCGCGCATGGCGGACGATGGCGTGCACGACCCGACCGAGCCGAAGTTCGGCGGCTTCATCTTCAAGATCCAGGCGAACATGGATCCCGCCCACCGCGACCGCATCGCGTTCCTGCGGGTGGTCTCCGGCCGCTACACGAAGGGGATGAGCGCGTACAACTCGCGGCTGGGCAAGGAGGTCCGGCTGGCGAAGCCCACGCAGTTCATGGCGTCCGAACGCACCGGCATCGAGGACGCGTGGCCGGGCGACGTGATCGGCCTCTTCGATCCGGGGCAGTACCGCATCGGCGACACGCTGAGCGAGGGCGGCGAGGTCGAGTTCCAGGGCGTGCCGCGCTTCTCGCCGGAGCACTTCGCCATCGTGCGCTCGAAGGATCCGCTCCGCCGCAAGCAGATGGAGAAGGGGCTCGAGCAGCTCGCCGAGGAGGGGACGATCCAGATCTTCCAGCAGCTCCACATGGGGATGAAGGATCCGATCGTCGGCGTGGTGGGCGCGCTCCAGTTCGAGGTGCTTCAGTACCGCGTGCAGGACGAGTACGGCGCCCGGATCATCCTCGACCGGCTGGGCTTCCAGCTCGCGCGCTGGGTGGTGGGGCCGCACGATCCGAAGAGCTTCGACTGGGAGGGGAACCGGCAGACGGTGACCGACCGGGACGGGCTGCCGCTGGTGCTCTTCCGCGACGAGTGGGCGCTGCAGCACGCGGAGGAGAAGCACCCGGACCTCAAGTTCGTCGCCGAGGCGCCGCAGCTTCGCGGCATGGCGAAGGCGGGCTGAGCAGATGGCTTCGTCCCTCGGCAAGGTCCGCGCGGTGATGAGGCTGCTGTCGGTGGCGGGCCTCACGCTGTGGCACTTCTTCAAGCTGCTCCTGGCGCCGCGTCACATCGCCACTTCATCGAGCGAGCAGGCGAAGCGCGCGCAGGCGTGGGCGCGGGACCTCTGCCGCGCGGCGGGCATCCGCATCCAGTTCGGCGGGGGTGAGCCACCGCCGCCGGGCACCGTGCTCGTCTCCAACCACCGCTCCTACGCGGACATCTTCGTGCTCGCCGCGGCCACGCCGGTGGTCTTCCTCGCCAAGAAGGAGATCGAGAGCTGGCCGGTGTTCGGTCGCGCGGCGAAGGCGGGCGGCACGGTCTTCGTCGACCGCAAGAGCCGCCAGAGCGGCGCCGAGGCGCTGAGGCACCTGGGGGATCGGCTGCGGGCAGGCGCCACCATCGTCGTCTTCCCCGAGGGCACCACCCAGGGCGGCCCGGGCATCGGCTCGTTCCGCACCGGCAGCTTCCGGCTCGCGGCCTCGGAGAAGGTTCCGCTGGTGCCGGTGGCGCTGGAGTTCGAGCGGCCGGAGGACGCCTGGACGGATCCGGACGACTCGTCCTTCGTCTCCCACTTCCTCACCAAGTTCTCGCGGCGCGAGGTGTGGGTGAAGGTCAAGTTCGGCCCGGTGATGCAGGGCGACGATCCGGAGGCGCTCAAGACCGCCGCCGAGTCCTGGATCGCCGCCAACCTCGAAGCGCCCAGCGCCGAGTCCTCCGAGACCCACACCGCCATCGCCTGAGGGCCGCGCCTTCCTCGGCGCGACAAGCCGGCTTGTCGTGGTGTAAAGTGAACATGACATGCCTGAACCTTCCGCCAACGGTGTGCGTGCTGCCCGGGAAGCGGCAGGACTGTCGCAGCAGGAGCTGGCCAATGCCGCCGGCCTCTCGCGGCAGAGCGTCGGCGCTATTGAGTCGGGGAGGTCCACGCCCTCGGTGAGCGTGGCGCTGCGGATCGCGGCGGCGGTGGGGCGGAATGTGGAGGCGCTGTTCGGCGCTGGCGACGGCGCGCAGGCTTCCCCGGTTCTGATCGCGGAAGGGGACGGCAGCGGGCGGCATGGCCGTCAGGCGGTCGCGAGGATCGCGGACCGGTGGGTTGCCTGGCCGCTGGTCGAGGACGGTGCCCGCCAGGCTGCGGACGCGCTGGTGGCCGACGGGGATCCCGGGCGGCTGCAGTTGCTCCGGCCGGAGGAGGAGCTCGAGCGCAACGTGGTGATGAGTGGCTGCGCGCTGGGCATGGGCATCCTCGCGGATCGATTGAACGCGCGGAGCGGCCCCGGGCGTTTCCTCTGGTTCCCGCGCTCGAACGCCGACGCGCTCGGGGACTTCGGAGCGAAGCGCACCCACGTGGCGGGGCTGCACGGCGAGAAGCTGCCGCGCGGCATGAAGCGGACGGTGCGCGTGGGCCTCGGGCGGTGGGAGGCGGGGTTGCTCATCCGGCCGGACGGGACGCGAACGGTGCGGTCGCTGGCGGACCTCGCCCGTCCCGACGTGCGGCTGGTGGCGCGCGAGGAGGGCGCGGGCGTGCAGCACCTGCTCGAGTCATTGCTCCGGCGTGCGCGGCTGCCGCTGCGGATCGCCCGTTCACCTCATCTCGTCGCGCGCGGACACATGGAGGTGGCGCGCGCCGTTGCGCTGGGGGCCGCGGACGTCGGCGTTGCCACCCGGGACGCGGCGCTTGCGTTCGGGCTCGAGCTGATACCGCTGGCAGAGGAGCCGGTGGAGCTGCTGCTCCCGGCCGCCGCACTCGAGGATCCCCGGATGACGCGGATGATGGACGTGCTCTCGTCCGCCGAGCTGCGTCGCGAGCTCGCGGCCGCCGGATACGACACGCGCAGCACGGGCTCGATCATCGGCGGAAGGCGCTCCGCGTGAGGCCCGGCCCCGCGCGTGCGGCAATGGCTGCGGTGGCGATGGTGCTGCTGGCGGGTGCCTTCACGGGCTGCCGTCGCGAGCAGCCGTTGCAGGAGGAGAAGCGGCTCGTCGTCTTCGCTGCCGCGTCGTTGCGGGACGTGTTCACCCGGCTGGGCGACGACTTCCGGAAGTCGCATCCGGGGACCGAGCTGACCTTCAACTTCGCGGGCACCCAGGAGCTGCGGACGCAGCTTGCACACGGTGCCTCGGCGGACGTCTTCGCGTCGGCGGACATGCTCCACATGGACGCGCTGGTGAGGGAGGCGCGCGTGGAGGAGCCGGTGGTCTTCTCGCGCAACGGGCTGGTGATCGTGGTGACGCCCGAGGCCGCAGCAAAGGTGACGGACCTGTCCCAGCTTCACCATGCGCAGCGGATCGTCGTCGGCGCGAGGGAGGTCCCCATCGGCCGGTACACGGCGCAGGTGCTGGAGCGCGCGAAGGCCCGGCTGGGCGACGACTTCCCGGCGCGCGTGCAGGCGAAGGTCGTCTCGCGCGAGCTGAACGTCCGGCAGGTGCTGACCAAGGTCCGGCTGGGCGAGGCGGAGGCGGGCATCGTCTATCGCACCGACGCGCACGGCCTCACCGACGTGGTGACGGTGGAGCTGCCGGAGGACGTCAACGTGATCGCCGGTTACCCCGCCGCCGTGGTCGTGGGCGCGCCGCACCCGAAGGGGGCCGCTGCGTTCGTTGCGCTGCTCCGTTCCGAGGAAGGCCAGCGTCGCCTGGCCGAAGCGGGCTTCCTCCCTGCACGGGAAGCGTCCGGATCGCCGGAGGTGGCGACGCCGTGATGCGGGCGCAGCGGCTCGGGATCGGTGCGGTGGGCGCGGCGCTGGTCGCCTTCCTCGCGCTGCCCATCGGCGCGCTGCTCTTCACCTCGTCGCTCGATGAACTCACGGCCGGCCTGCGCCATCCCCTGGTGTGGCCGGCGCTGCGCCTGAGCCTCTTCACCACCGTGATCTCCGTGGTGATCATCGTGCTCCTGGGAACGCCGCTGGCATGGACGCTGGCCGGCTCGAACGGCCGGCTCTCGCGCGCGGTGGAGACGCTGGTGCAGCTTCCCGTCGTGGTGCCGCCGGCGGTTGCGGGCGTGGCGCTGCTGCTGGCGTTCGGTCGCCGCGGCGTGCTCGGCGAGCTGCTCGCGTCCGCGGGGCTCACGGTGAGCTTCACCACCGCGGCGGTGGTCCTGGCGGAGGTCTTCGTTGCCGCGCCCTTCTTCGTCCAGGCGGCCCTCAGTGCGTTCCGCCGCGTGGACCCGAAGCTCGTGCTGGTCGCGCGCACCTTCGGCGCCTCCCCGCTGCGGGTGTTCTTCAAGGTCGCGCTGCCGCTCGCGATGCCGGGCCTCGTCGCGGGCGCGGCGATGGGCTGGGCGCGCGCGCTCGGCGAGTTCGGCGCCACGCTGATGTTCGCGGGGAACCTCGAGGGCCGGACGCAGACCCTGCCGCTGGCCATCTACACCGCGCTGGAGAGCGACCTCCGCGCGGCGCAGGCGATCTCCATCGTGCTCGTGGTCGTCGCCTTCGCGTTGCTGCTCACCGTGAAGGCCGCGCAGAGGCGGGCCGAAGCATGAGCCTCGACGTCACGCTCACAGCGCAGGTGGGCCGCCTCCTGCTCGACGTGGCGTTCCAGAGCGGAAGCGGGACGCTGGTGCTGCTCGGGCCGAACGGGGCGGGCAAGACGACCCTGCTCTCGCTGCTGCTCGGCGTGCTGCGTCCTTCGAGCGGCCGCATCCGCGCGGGCGACACCGTGCTCTACGACAGTGAAAGCGCTCAGCGGGTGGACGTGCCGGTGGAGTCGAGGCGGCTGGGCTACGTGCCGCAGGACTACGCGCTCTTCCCGCACCTCACCGTGCGCCAGAACGTCGCCTTCGCGTGGCGCAGCGCATGCCGTGGGAGCAACGAGGAGGAGGCCGCTGCCGTGGACACGGCGCTGAAGGATCTCGGCATCCAATCGCTGGCGGACCGGCGGCCCGGGACCCTCTCCGGCGGCGAGAAGCAGCGGGTGGCGCTGGCGCGGGCGATCGCGATCTCACCGCGGGCATTGCTGCTCGACGAGCCGCTGGCTGCGCTCGACGTCCATGCGCGCGACGAGGTCCGCACCTTTCTCGCCCACACGCTGGCGAGGCTCGCGATCCCGAGCATCGTCATCACCCACGACCCAGAGGACGCGCGCAGGCTCGGGCAGACGATCCTCGTGCTGGAGGAGGGGAGGGTGACGCAGCAGGGCACCTGGGAGGAGCTGACGCGCTCACCGGCCACGCCCTTCGTGGCGCGCTTCGTCGCTTCCCACTAGCGTCGTCCCGCATGACCTCCGTTTGGGTTCGGCTGTCGGCAGAGGTGGACGAGGCGCACGCGGAGCTCGCCGCGATGGCGCTGCACGAACACGGCGCCGAAGCGCTCGAGTGGCGCGACGGCACGCTCCAGCTCCCCGCGGACGTCGAGCCGCCTGCCCGGGGCCGCGTGTGGCTCCGCGCCTTCTTCGCGGCCGCGGACGATGCGCTGGAAGCACGCGATGCGATCGCGATGGAGGACGTGACCGCGAACGTGCAGCTCCTTCCGGTGGTGGAGAAGGTGTGGGCCGCACAGCATCCATCGGTCCGCGCAGGGCGGATCTGGGTCGGCCCGCCGGAGCAGGCGGAGCGCGAGGCAGGGGACGCAGAGGTACACATCCTGCTGCCGCCCGGACGCGCCTTCGGCAACGGCGATCACCCGAGCACGCTGGCCTGTCTCGAGTACCTCGATGCGGTCCTTCCTGCGCGCGCGCACGGGGGCGTCACCGTGCTCGATGTGGGGACCGGAACCGGTGTGCTCGCCATCGCCGCGCGGAAGCTCGGTGCGTCGCGGGTGGTGGGCGTGGACATCTCCGGGGAGGCGGTGGACCAGGCGCGGCAGAACGCGCAGCGCAACGGGGTCGATGCGCTGGAACTCTCGACCATGCCGGTGGAGGCAATCCGCGAGTCGTTCGACCTGGTGATCGCGAACATCCTGGATCCGGTGCTGCTCGCGCTCGCTGCCCCCATCGCCGCGCGCCTGCGCCACGCTCCGGCGGCGCGGCTGATCCTCTCCGGCATCCGTGCATCCGAGCGGGACAAGGTGGTCGCCGCCTACGAGGCGCAGGGTCTGACGCTCCTCTCCGAGTCTGCCCGCGAACGCGAGGGCCACGCCAACCGCTGGGTCTTCCTCGAGTGGGGCGAATAGGGCGGACAAGGCGCGCCGGACTGCGGCAAGAATGAGCCATGCAAGCTGCCTATGGGGCTCCTTCCGCCGCGCGCGGCATCTACTGCAACCGCACCCTGAACCTCCGCTCCATCCGGGCCATCGGCTACGACATGGACTACACGCTGATCCACTACCACGTGGACGCGTGGGAGGAGCGCGCCTACGAGCACATCCGCGAGGGCCTGCTGCGCCTCGGCTGGCCGGTGGAGGACCTGCGCTTCGATCCGCAGATGGTGATCCGCGGCCTCATCATCGACACCGAGAAGGGGAACCTGCTCAAGGCCAACCGCTTCGGCTTCGTGAAGAAGGCGCTGCACGGCACCCGGGCGCTCGGCTACGAGGAGCAGCGCGAGGCCTACACGCGGACGATCGTCGATCTCTCCGAGCCCCGCTGGGTCTTCCTCAACACGCTCTTCTCGCTCAGCGAGGCGTGCCTCTACGCGCAGCTCGTGGACCTGCTCGATGAGCGCCGCATCCCCGGCGTGATCGGCTACGCGGACCTCTACCGCCTGGTGCGCGAGCACACCGACGCGGCGCACATGGAGGGCCGGCTGAAGGCGGAGATCATCGCCCACCCGGATCGCTTCGTGGATCTGGATCCGGACATCCCATTGGCGCTGCTCGATCAGAAGCAGGCCGGCAAGAAGCTGCTGCTCATCACCAACAGCGAGTGGAGCTACACGGTCCCGATGATGACGTACGCGTTCAACCGCTACCTCCCCGACGGGATGACGTGGCGGGACGTGTTCGACGTGGTGGTGGTCGCCGCGCGCAAGCCGGAGTTCTTCACCACCCGCAGCCCCATCTTCGAGATCGCCACCGAGGAGGGGCTGTTGCGGCCCACGCACGGTGCGCTCAAGCCGGGCGTGGCGTACTTCGGTGGCAGCGCGCGCGAATTGGAGAAGCACCTCGGCCTCTCCGGCGACGAGATCCTCTACGTGGGCGACCACATGTTCGGCGACGTGCACGTGACCAAGGACGTGCTGCGCTGGCGCACCGCGCTGATCCTCCGCGAGCTCGAGGACGAGGTGCAGGCGATCGAGGCCTTCCGCGACCAGGAGCTCGCGCTGTCGGATCGGATGGCGGAGAAGGAGGACATGGAGGCGGAGTACAGCGCGCTCCGGCTCTCGCTGCAGCGGCGCCGCGCCGGCTACGGTCCCCAGCCCGACGAGGCGGACGACGCCATCACCCGCCGCATGGTGGCGCTGCGCGAGAAGCTGGAGGCGCTCGACGCCGCGCTGGCGCCGATGGCGAAGGCTGCGTCCGAGCTGCTGAACCCCACCTGGGGACTGCTCACCCGGAGCGGCAACGACAAGAGCCACCTCGCGCGGCAGGTGGAGCGGTACGCGGACATCTACACCTCGCGCGTCTCCAACTTCCTCTTCGCCACGCCCTTCGTGTACCTGCGCTCGCCGCGTGGGAGCCTGCCGCACGATCCGGTCATCTCCGGCGGCAAGCCCATCGCACCCTCCGGCGTTCCCACCCCGTGACCGGGGCGCGGTACGACGCCATCGTGGTGCTCGGCGCGCGGGTCTACCGGGGCGGCGGCCCGAGCGATGCGCTGCGCTACCGCGTCCACACCGGCGCGCGTCTCTACCGGGAAGGCAAGGCGCCGCTCGTCGTCTTCACCGGAGGTTCGCCCGAGCCCGCCACCACGCCCACCGAGGCCCAGGTCGCGCTGCGGCTCGCGCTCGCCGAGGGTGTTCCGCTCGAGGTCTGCCTGCTGGAGGAGGAGAGCCGGACCACGTGGGAGAACGCGGCCTTCGTCGCGCCGCTGCTTCGCGAGCGCTCGATGGCGCGGGTGCGCGTGGTGACCGACCGCTACCACCTGCCCCGCGCCCTCCGATGTTTCTGGGCGCATGGGATCGCGGCGGACGGCGAGCCCAGCCGCCGGGAGGATGGCTCCCTCTTCGTGCCCCGGCGCCGGGCCACCGCGCTCGTCCGTGAGGCGGGGGCGCTGCTCCAACGGCCGCGGCTGTTGACGGTCAAGCCTCCCCGTCCGGGTTCGTGAAACCGGGACCGATGAGTTTGGAGGGCGGCGGGCGTCCGTGCGGGTGAAGTCGACAGCACCCAACTGGAGCACCCGACCCGATGACGCACCCACCCAGAACCCTCCTCGCCGCCGCCGCCGTGACGCTGCTGGCCGCCGGCTGCGCGGGGACGAAGGCCCACGAAAGGAACACGACCCCGATGAGCACGAACCCGACGAACCCGACGCACGTCCTCAGCACGCCGCACAAGAAGGGCCACGTGGAGGCCAACGGCCTGCGCTACTACTACGAGGTGCACGGGCAGGGCACGCCGCTGCTCCTGCTGCACGGCGGGCTCGGCTCGATCGACATGTTCACGCCGATCCTCCCGCGGCTCGCAGCGCGGCACACGGTCATCGGCGTGGACCTGCAGGGCCATGGGCGCACCGCCCTGGGCGATCGGCCGCTGGATCTGGCCGCCATGGGCCGGGACCTCGACGTGGTGCTCCGCACGCTCGGCTACGAGCAGGTGGACGTGATGGGCTACTCCTTCGGCG
>CAZCWA010000175.1:0-9530 GCA_964502265.1 uncultured Myxococcaceae bacterium
TCTTCATCACCGTCGTCCCCACCCCGCACCTCAACAACCGCCACACCATCTTCGGCGAGGTCATCGAGGGCCAGGACGTGGCGGACAAGATCGCCAACGAGCTCCCGAAGGATCACAACGACCGGCCGCGGCAGGACGTGGTGATCAACAAGTTGACGATCTCCGAGAACGTGTAGAAGAGCCCTCCCTTGGCCCCCCGGAAGAAGCCCCGCAGCGGGTTCGCTGCGCTCATCGGTCGCCCCAACGTGGGGAAGAGCACCCTCCTCAACTACCTGGCGGGGGAGAAGCTGGCGATCGTGTCTCCCAAGCCGCAGACCACGCGCAACCGGATCATGGGCGTGGTCTCGCGGCCGGAGGGGCAGGTGGCGTTCATCGACACCCCGGGCATCCACAAGGGCAAGGGCGAGCTCAACCGCTACATGGTGGAGGTGGCGCTCGGCGCGGCGGGGGAGGTGGACCTCATCCTCTTCCTCATCACCGCGCCCGAGAAGCCCACCGAGACGCCCACGGTGGATCCGCTCAACCGCGAGATCCTCGAGCGGGTGAAGGCGAAGAAGAAGCCCATCCTCCTGGTGATCAACAAGATCGACCGGATCCCCAGGCAGTTCCTCCTGCCGCTGATCGATCTGTACCGGCAGGAGTTCCCCTTCGCGGAGATCGTCCCGATCAGCGCGAAGGAGGGTGACGGGATCGACCACCTCTTCCAGATCGTGCTCGGGCACCTGCCGGAGGGCCCGCCGCTCTTCGACGAGGACGTGCTCACCGATCAGGCGGAGCGCACCCTGGTGGCGGAGTACGTGCGCGAGCAGATCATCCGGCACACGCAGCAGGAGATCCCCTACTCGTCGGCGGTGGTGGTGGACCTCTTCGATGAGGCGGAGCGGGATCCGAGGCACCCGCCGAAGCCGGGCGGGCTGGCGGGCCTGGTGCGGATCATGGCCACCATCCACGTGGAGCGGGACAGCCAGAAGGCCATCCTCATCGGCAAGCGCGGGCAGATGCTCAAGGCCATCGGCACCGACGCGCGCAAGGCCATCGAGCGGCTGCTCGGGACGCACGTCTATCTGGATCTGCGCGTGGCGGTGGAGCCACGCTGGAGCGAACGGCGCGAAGGCCTGCGCAAGTTGGGGTACGAGTAGTGCGCAAGCTTCTCGCGATCGTCGGACGGCCCAACGTGGGCAAGTCCACCCTGTTCAACCGGCTGGCCCGCAGGCGGCTCGCGCTGGTGGAGGACATCCCCGGCGTCACGCGGGACCGCCACTACGCCGAGGCCTCCTTCCGCGGCTGGGACTTCACCCTCATCGACACCGGCGGCTTCCTCCCGGACGAGAAGGACTCGCTGCTCTCGCAGGTGCGCCAGCAGGCGCAGCTCGCGGTCGAGGAGTGCGACGTCATCCTCTTCGTGGTGGACGGCCGCGCGGGGCTCACCGCCGCGGACGAAGCGGTGGCGGGCTACCTGCGCAGGAGCAGCAAGCCGGTCATCGTCGCGGTGAACAAGATCGACGCCGAGTCGGTGGAGGCCCGCACGCCCGCCGGGGAGTTCTTCCGCCTCGGCTTCGAGGACACCGTCACCCTCTCCGCCGAGCACGGCCGCGGCGTCGAGGGGATGATGGAGCTGGTGTCGAAGCACCTCGGCCCTCCGACGGAGGAGCCCGAAGAGCCCGACGAGGACGAGGACTTCGACGAGGAGGCGCTCGAGGCTGCCGAAGCCGAAGAGGGCGCCGAGGCCGCCGAGGAGAAGCCCGCCGGCCCCATCCGGGTGGCCATCTGCGGCCGGCCCAACGTGGGCAAGAGCACGCTCATCAATGCGTTGTTGAAGGAGGAGCGCCACGTCGCCAGCCCGGTGGCGGGGACGACCACCGATCCCATCGACTCGCGGCTCGAGTGGAAGGGCCGGGAGATCATCCTCACCGACACCGCGGGCATCCGGCGCAAGAAGGCGATCGCGCAGAAGATCGAGCAGTTCTCGGTGCTGGCGGCGCTGAAGACGGTGGAGCGCTCGCACGTGGCGGTGCTGCTGGTGGACGCGCTCGAGCCGGCGGTGGACCAGGACGAGCGGATCGCGGGCATCGTGGAGGAGAAGGGCCGCGCGCTGATCCTCGTGGTCAACAAGTGGGATCAGGTCGAGCGGCGCCCGGGGGACGAGGAGGAGGGCCGCGCCTGGCTGAAGGAGCGCTTCCGGTTCGCGTCGTACGCCCCGGTGGTGTTCGCCTCGGCGAAGACGGGCGCGCGGGTGGAGAAGGTGCTGGAGCTGGCGACCACGCTCTACGACCAGTTCCGCTTCAAGGCGGGGACGCCGCGGCTGAACAAGCTGCTCAAGTCGATCCAGGACTCGCATCCGGCGCCGATGGCGCGCGGCAAGCCCATCCGCCTCTACTACATCGCCCAGGTGGCGACCGAGCCGCCCACCTTCGTGCTCACCTGCAACATGCCGGAGATGGTCCCGGACTCGTACAAGCGCTACATCGTGAACCAGATCCGCGAGACCTTCGACCTGCGGGTGCCCATGCGGCTCATCTTCCGCGAGCGCCCGGGCCAGAAGCAGCGCGCCTCACGCAAGCGGCCGGAGAAGCAGACGAAGCGCCGCCGCCGCCGCGACTCGTAGCGGAGACCTCGCGGCTAGAACGCCGTGTTCCGCCAGCCCAGCCGCACCAGGTAGCTCTGCCGGGTGGGGAAGGCGCCGTCGGTGCCGATGCCGTAGCGCGCCTCGGCGCCCCAGTAGAGGTGCTCGCCGAGCGCGCCCATGAACCCGAAGCCAAACGCCGCGCCGTAGCCGGTCTGCACCGCGCGGCGGGCGGTGGACTCACGAAAGCCCTCCACGCCGAGCACCGCGTAGGGCACGACCGCGGCCACATCCAGCCGGTACTGCACCCCGAAGGTCCAGGTGGTGAACCAGGCATCCTGCGCCTCGCCCTCCACCGTGCGCGCGTGCAGCGACTGCTCCAGCGTCCCCTCCAGCGCCACGAGGCGGTGCAACCGCACGCTGACGTCCACGCCGGCCATCGGCCCCGCGCCGAGACCCACGGACGACGGCAGGCTCACCCCACCGCGCGCGCCGGCCATCACCTGCACCTGGGCGCCGGCGATCGAAGGAACGAACAGGACGAGCCCCGCGAATGCGCACGCGAGCTCGAGCAGGAGGGCGTTGCGATGGAGGCGGCGCACGCCCCGACCGTAGCAGATGGGCCTGGATTGGCGTTGACCACTGTGGCCGCGATTCCTACAGTGCGCCGCCTTTCAGACGGGCTCACCGAGGAGCGGGTTTTCGTGGCCGAGAAGATGACGAAGAAGGAGCTGAAGGCGCCGGACGCGCTTCAGCGCGCAGGGCTCGAAGCGACCAGCATGCTCGAGGGCAAGGAGAAGTTCCTCGTCGGCGGCCTCGTCGCGCTCGTGGTGATCGGCCTCATCGCCGCGATCATCGACGCGCTGGGCGACCGGTCGGAGGCGCGCGCGGAGCGGGCCCTGGGCGCGGCCATGGAGCCGGTGACCCGCCAGGTGGCCGAGGCCGAGACGACGCCGAACCCGAACGAGACCGAACCGCCGTTCGCCTCGCAGCAGGCCAAGGACGAGGCGGTGATCGGGTCGCTGACCACGTTCCGCCAGGAGCACTCGGGCACGAAGTCCGCGGCCACCGCGGCGCTCCCGCTCGGCCAGTCGCTGCACCGGCTCGGCCGGCACGACGACGCGGTGAAGGCGTTCGACGACTTCCTCGGGGGCGCGGCGAAGGACAACCAGCTCCGCGCGGTGGCGCTCGAGGGCAAGGGCTACGCGTTCGAGGCGAAGGGCGAGCTCGATCAGGCGCTGGCGGCGTTCTCCGACCTGGCGAAGCTCGACCTGCCGTTCCTCCAGGGCATGGGCCTCTTCCACCAGGGCCGCATCCTCTCGCTGCAGGGCAAGCACGCCGAGGCGGCGAAGGTCTTCGCGGAGATCCCGCAGAAGTTCCCCAACACGGCGGCGGCGCGCCAGGCACAGGAGCGGCTGAACCTGCTCGCGTCCCAGGGCGTGGCGGTCCCCGAGGTGAAGCCCTCGGCGGCGGCGGGCACGGGCGGCGCAGCAGGCCAGAACTAGTCCCTCGCGGGCTGTCGCGAGATGAAGGAGCGGAACGTGCGGAGCTTCGCGGGAACCCGGGTGGCGGCGCTACTGGTCGGTGCGGCGCTGCTCGGACCGGGCTGTCGCGCGGTGCCGCTGACCACACAGCCGTTCGATCGGCGCGGGCCGGATCTGCCGCCGCAGGACGTCTTCCGGATCGAGTGGCAGACGAAGCTCGTCGGGCCGCAGCTCTGGGAGGCCTTCCCGCGCGAGGCCGCCGCGCCCGCGGTCGATCCGGACACCGGACGGATCATCGCGCTCACCCGCGACGGCTACGTGCGCAGCGTCAACCCGGACGGGAAGGTCGAGTGGGCCGTGCAGACGCGCGGCCGCTTCGTCGCCGGCGCCTCGGTCCATGATGGTGTCGTCTACGTGCCCGGCGGTGACGGCACGCTCTACGCGCTCCGGGCGCGGGACGGCGAGCAGGTCTGGTCCTATGCGTCGGGTGAGGAGCTGGCCTCGGTGCCGGTGGTCGCAGGAGACCTCGTCTTCGTGCAGTCGCAGGCCAACACCCTCTTCGCGGTGAACCGTCAGACCGGCCAGTGGGCGTGGCAGCACCGGCGCGATCCGCCGTCCGGCTTCGCGGTTCAGGGCGTGGCGCAGCCTTCGGTGGGGGGCGGCGTCCTCTACGCCGGGTTCTCGGACGGGTTCCTCGTGGCCCTGGATCCGGGCACCGGCGCCGTCCGCTGGGAGCGTCCGCTGTCGCCCAACGGCACCGAGTTCCTCGACGTGGACACCGAGCCCTCGGTCGATGAGCGGGGCCGGGTCTTCGCCGCCTCGTACCGCAACGGCGTCTACGCGCTGGATGCGGAGAGCGGCAACGTGCTCTGGAATGTCCCTGCCAACGGGACCACGTCCATGCTGCGCCGCGGAGAGGTCCTCTACACCACCGGCGATCGCGACGCGTTCGCGTACCTCGCGGACAACGGGCGGCAGCTCTGGCAGGTGAAGCTCAAGGACCGAGCGGGCCAGAAGCCCGTCTTCGCCGAGGGCCTGCTGGTGGTGCCCGCGAACGACGCGCTGATGTTCATCGATCCCGCGAGCGGCCTGGGCCGGCTGAGCTGGGATCCGGGGCAGGGCGTCACCGCGCCGCCGGCCTTCCGCGGTGGCCGGATCTACGTGCTCTCGAACCTCGGCTACCTCTACGCGCTCCGGCTCACCGGGAGGGGCGGTTGAGCGAAGTCCGGCGCGTCCGGGTCGTTGCTGCGCTGATCTCGGATGCGCAGCGGCCCGGTCAGTTCCTCGTCCAGCAGCGCCTGCCCACGGGCAGCCGTCCGCTGCTGTGGGAGTTCCCCGGCGGCAAGGTCGAAGCGGGCGAGTCCGACGAGGCGGCCCTGGCGCGCGAATGCCACGAGGAGCTGGACGTGGCGCTCGAGGTCGGTGAGCGGCTGCTCTCGACCTCGCACGCCTATCCGGACCTGACGGTGGAGCTGGTGCTGTACCGCGGCGTCATCCGCGAAGGTGAGCCGAAGGCCCTGAACGCGCACGCGCTGAAGTGGGCGACGAAGGCCGAGATGCAGCGGATGCCGTTCTGCGAAGCGGACATCCCGTTCCTCGGCGACCTGCCCGACCTGTAGCACCCTGCCTGTAGCACCCTGAACGTGCGTTCTGTCCAAACGGGGGACGGACGCCTATGGTGCGCGGCCGATGATCGAGCGGACGTTCCAGCACATCCCGGGCGTGGGCCAGTGGCGCGAGAAGGACCTCTGGGCGCGCGGCTTCGCCGACTGGTCGAGCTTCCCGGGCGAAGGCGAAGGCGTGGCCATCTCGCGCAAGACGGACGGCCCGGCCCGGCAGCGGATCCGCGAGGCCCGGGAGGCGCTGGAGGCCAGGGATCTGCACCGGTTGGGCGCTCTCTTTCCACCGCGCGAGCACTGGCGCCTGTACCGGGCGTTCGCGGACGAGTGCGTGTACTTCGACATCGAGACCGACGGCCGGTCGGAGCAGAAGCCCACCGTGGTGTCGTTGTTCGACCGGGACGGGCTGCACGTGTTCCTCGCGGGCCGGAACATGGAGGCGCTGCCGGCGGCGCTGATGCGGCGGCGGATCTGGGTGACCTTCAACGGCTCGTGCTTCGACGTGCCGGTGCTGCGGAACCACTTTCCGCAGCTCGAATCGCCGGCGCTGCACCTGGACCTGCGGTTCATCTTCCGGCGGCTGGGGCGCGCGTGCGGGCTCAAGACACTGGAGGACACCTTCGCGCTGCCGAGGCCGCCGCACCTGCGCGGCGCGGACGGCTGGGACGCGGTGCTGCTGTGGCGCGCGTTCCGGGACCACGGGGACCTCGCGGCGCTGCGGTTCCTCGTCGAGTACAACCTCTACGACGCGTTCAACCTGCGCACGCTGATGGACCTCGCCTGGAACCTGGCCTGCGAGGGCCTGGGTTTCGAAGATGCGAAGGGGCCGGTCTTCGAGCGCGGCGACGTGCTGTACGACGTGTCGAAGACGGTGCTGGAGATCGCGCCGGTGGACGCGGATCCGCAGGTGCTGGACCGGGTCCGCGGCGAGCGGCGCGAAGCGTCCTAGCGCCGGCGGCGGTTCGACCGCGAGGGCTTCGGCTCCGGCTGCGGCTTCTCGCGTTCGCCGGCGACCCGGAACTCGAGCCGCTGTTCAGGGTGGCTGCGGCCGTGCGCGTCGCGGACCTCGGTGCCGGTCTGCGGGTCGATCACCAGCGCGTAGGCGAAGCCGGTCTTCAGCGGCTCGGTGAGGCCGATCTCGTAGAGCAGACCATCCGGCTCGGCGCGGACGAGGTCGTCGGAGGGCACCACGCGATCGGCCTCGTCGAGCAGCCGGATCCGGTAGTTCGTCAGCAGCAGGTTCGTCTTCACGCGCAGGGACTGCGCCTGCGGCACGTCCGGGCGATCCTCCTCGTCGAAGGCGACCAGCACCGAGCCCATCTCGGGGGACTCGACGATCACGGTCAGCCGCAGCGCGTCCGGGAGCTGCGGCGCGGCGGCCTCGGGCGTGCCGGCATCCGGCGCCGGCGCGGGCTCCTTGCGGCAGCCGGATCCTGCGACCAGCAGCGCGACAGCAGTGACGCAAACGAACGCGATCGCGCGGAACGAACGGGCGGAGACGGGAGCGCGAAGACCGGACATGGGCGCGCAAACTAGAGGCCCGGCCCCTCTGGGCCAAGCCATCTCACAACTTCCAATAAGGCACGTTATGTCAACTTCGCACCCATCCCGGAGGGGCGTTCCGCCTTGACCCCTGTGGGTGTGGCACGCAGAGTCCGCGGCCCTCGTCGCTCCCCCATTTCCGAGAGCGAAACCGAAAAGGACCAACACCGATGAAGCGACTGCTCACCGTCGTCCTCGCGCTCGCCGCTCCGGCTGCGCTGGCGGACGAAGGCATGTGGACGTTCAACAACTTCCCCTCCGCGAAGGTGAAGGAGAAGTACGGCTTCGCCCCGGACCAGAAGTGGCTGGACCACGTGCAGATGGCCTCGGCGCGGCTGGCCGGCGGCTGCTCGGCGAGCTTCGTCTCCGGGTCCGGTCTGGTGATGACGAACCACCACTGCGCCCGCGGCTGCATCGACGAGCTGTCCACGCCGAAGCGCGACCTGATCAAGAACGGCTTCCTGGCGAAGACGCAGAAGGAAGAGCTCAAGTGCCCCGCCGTCGAGGTGAATCAGCTCCTCGAGATCGTCGACGTCACCGACCGCGTCCTGGGCGCAACGAAGGGCCTCGAGGGCGAGAAGTTCCAGGCGGCGCAGCGGGCGGCGCTGGGGAAGCTGGAGAAGGACTGCGCGGCCGAGGGCCCTGATCTTCGCTGCGACGTGGTGAGCCTCTACCAGGGCGGCCGGTTCTCGCTGCACAAGTACCAGCGGTTCCAGGACGTGCGGCTGGTGTGGGCACCCGAGGACGCGGCGGCCTTCTTCGGCGGCGATCCGGACAACTTCGAGTTCCCGCGCTACGTGATGGACGCGACCTTCTACCGGGTCTACCGCGACGGCCAGCCTGCGAAGACGCCGCAGTTCTTCAAGTGGTCGGCTGCCGGCGCGAGGGACGGCGAATTGGTCTTCGTCTCCGGCAACCCGGGCCGGACCTCGCGCCTGGATACGATCGCCAAGCTCGAGTACGCGCGCGACTACCAGCTCCCCGAGCGGCTGATGTACCTCGCCGAGCTGCGCGGGATGCTCACCGAGTACGGCAACCGTTCGGCCGAGGCGGCGCGGACCTCGCACACGGTCCGCTTCAGCGTGGAGAACTCGCTCAAGGCGCTGCGCGGACGGCGCGAGGCGCTGGTGGACCGGCAGTTCTTCGCCCAGAAGGTGCAGGAGGAGCGCGCGCTGCGCGACCGGGTGAACGCGGACGCGAAGCTGAAGGCGCAGTACGGCGCGGCCTGGGACAACGTGGCGCAGGCGGTGGGCAAGGCGAAGGAGATCCGCCACGAGCTCACGATGCTGGAGACCTCCGCCGGCACGGGCTCGGATCTCTTCCGGATCGCGCGCACCCTGCTCCGCGCCGGCGACGAGCTGCCCAGGCCCAACGAGCAGCGCCTGCGCGAGTACCAGGACGCGCGGCTGACCGCGCTCGAGCAGCGGCTGTTCAGCCCGGCGCCGGTGTACCCGGAGCTGGAGACCGCGCTGCTCTCGTTCTACCTCGTGCAGCTCCGCGAGCGGCTCGGCGTGGATCACCCGACCGTGCGCAAGGTGCTGGGCACCGAGTCGCCCGAGGCCCTGGCGAAGCGCGCGGTGGCCCAGACGAAGCTGCGCGATCCGAAGGTCCGCCAGCGGCTCTTCAAGGGAGGCGCGAAGGCCGTCACCGCGGCGAAGGATCCGATGATCGAGCTCGTCCGCGCGATGGACGCGGACGCCCGGGCGGTCCGGCAGCGGTTCGAGAACGAGATCGACAGCGTGTTCAAGCGCAACGAGGAGCTCATCGCCCGCGCGCGCTTCGACATCCACGGCACCAGCATCTACCCGGACGCCACCTTCAGCGCCCGGCTCTCCTATGGCGCGGTGAAGGGCTGGACCGAGGACGGCAGGAAGGTGGAGCCGGTGACGGTGATGGGCGGCAAGTGGGACCGCGCCACCGGCTACGCGCCCTTCGTCATCCCGCCGTCGTGGGAGAAGGCGAAGCGGCAGCTCGACCTGAAGACGCCGTACAACTTCGTCTCCGACAACGACATCATCGGCGGCAACTCGGGCTCGCCGGTGATCAACCAGCAGGGCGAGATCGTCGGCCTCATCTTCGACGGCAACATCCACTCGCTCGGTGGTGAGTACGGGTTCGACCCCGCCATGAACCGCGCGGTCAGCGTCCACAGCGCGTCCATCATCGAGGCCTTGGACAAGGTCTACGGCGCCCGCCGGATCCTCGAGGAGCTGAAGGTCCCCGGTCGCCCGGCCCCGGCCACCGCTCCGGCCGGCGGCGCTCGGAAGGCCAACTAGTGCTTCGCCCGGAGTGTGGTGAGTCCGTCGTAACGAAACACGCGAC
>CAZCWA010000176.1:0-9516 GCA_964502265.1 uncultured Myxococcaceae bacterium
CGAAGCCGCACAGCTCCACCCGTCCCAGGCGGAGGTTGCGGTTGACGAAGATCTGGCGCCCGCGGTCGTGCTGCGGCCGGTCCTGCTGATGCTCGAGGAGCCGGACGAGCTCGGGATCGCCGAGCAGCGCCGTCGCACGTTGCTCCGCCTCCTGCGCGCGGCTGCGGTCCAGAGCGGTGCGGAAACCCCCGTGCAGCGAAGGAGAAGAAGGGCCGCCGGGGATGGGGAGATCGGGTCGGAGCAGAGGTGACAAGGCCGGCAGTATAACAACCGGGTCAAGCCGGGCTCTTCCTCGGTCCCCGGACGCGTCTTCGGGGCCGGTAAATCGGCCTCGCCCGCGTTCTTGCGGGGGGTGCGTGCGCGTGGCAGTCTGCGCCGCAATGCCTTCCAGGAAAGGACCCTCCGCTCCCTCGGCGCAGGAAGAGCGGTTCGTCGAGCTGGAACGCCGGATCCTCGCGCTCCAGGACACGGTTCGGATGCTCGAGGCCCGCGTCCGCGTTCTCACCGCCGCAGGCCGCCAGGCCGACGAGCAGGCGCAGGCCGCGCAGAACCTCCGCGCCGCACGGGCCCGCCCCAAGCTGCGCTGCCCCGGCTGCACGCTCGAGCTCCCCAAGGGCCGCCGCGGCGACAGCTGCGTGTGGTGCGGCTTCATGTTCTCGGCGGTGAGGATGGTGCCGGTGCGGACCGGCTCGGGCAGGGACAGGAGACGTTGATGCCGCGGTACCGGCTCACCGGTCGGCTCGAGACGGGCGAACTCGCCGAGCTCTACGAGGGCCTGCGCGATGAGCGCGACCGCGTGGTGATCAAGCTCTTCCACCCGAAGACCTCGGACGCCCGGTACGCGCAGGTGATGGCGGAGGTGGGCGCGCGGCTCTCCACGGTGGCGGGGGACGCGATCATCGGCCCGGTGGATCTGGGCACCACCTCCGGCCGGCTGGCGCTGGTGCGCGAGTGGCTGGACGGCTCCACGCTGGGGCACGCGCTGCAGCGGCTCGCCACCCGGGAGGTGCACCCGCTGCCGCCCCCGCTGGCGCTCTACCTCGTGGTGCAGCTCCTCGACGGTGCCCAGAAGGCACACGACGCGCAGGTGGTGCACGGGGCGATCACCCCGGGCAACGTGGTGCTCGGGCGGGAAGGACGCGTGGCGCTGGCGGACTTCGGCGCGCTGGCGGCGCTGGCCGCGGTACCGGAGCTGAAGGCCTTCACCCAGAAGGGCCGCGGCACCTACCGCGCGCCCGAGACGATGCAGGGGGCCACGCCGGAGCCTGCCTCGGACGTCTACTCGCTGGGCGCCATCGCCTACGAGCTGCTCACCCTGCGCGAGCCCTCCCGCGGCGGCAAGGCGCTGAGCACGCGGAACGACGCGCTGCCGCCGCCCTCGCGGCTGGACCGGCGGATCAACGCGCGGCTGGATCCGATCATCCTCCGCGCGCTCGAGCAGGCCCCCTCGCGGCGCTTCCGCTCCTGCGGCGACATGGCGGAGGCGATCCGGAACTTCCTCTCCGCCTCGGGCGGGATGCCCTCCCGCGCGGACGTGGCGAAGTGGGTGGGCGACCTCTTCCCGCCGGGCCTGATTCCGGGACCCTCGGCGGAGGTGCCCTTCGCGGGCGCGTTCTCCCTGGAGCCGGTGCAGGGCGCGGTGCTCGCCGCGGTGCCGGTGACCACGGCACTGCCGGGAGGAGAGGAGAGAAGGCCTTCGTTCTCCCACGGCGCGCTGCCGGCCGATTTCGCGAACACCCTCGACGAGCCTCCCGAGTGGGACGCGCCACCTGCCGCCGAGACGGAGACCTCCGTCCCGATCACGTCCTGGGAGGCGCCGCCGGGTGAGGCGCCGGTGAAGCGGCGTCCGGCCACGCTGACCCCCAACGCTGCTGCGATGACCTCTCGGCGCGTGCGCGTGGTGGAGGGGGACGCCGGCGCGCACGACGCCGGAGACGAGCCCGGCGAGCGCAGCGTGGGGACCCGGGGACGCGTGCGCAGCGCCACGCCTCCGCCTCGGGAGCCGGCCTCCCGCACCGAAGCACCGTCCCCGCCTGTGGCGCCGGCGAGGGGCGCGCCGCTGCTTCGACCGCCACCTCCCGGTCTGTCGCGCGCCCGTGCGGGCCATGCGCCCAGGCCACCGGTGCCGGCCCCGGCTCCGGTCGTGGACGAGACGCCGCTGCTCACGCAGACGCGCAGGCGCCAGCGGCGCTTCCTCGCCATCGCCTCGGCGATCGCGCTGGTGGGCGTGTTCTGCCTCGCGCTGGTGGTCTGGCGCTTCGGAGGCGTGCTGCCGGATCCGGCCGCGGCTCCCGACCCCGTAGCGGTTGCTGATCCCCCGGCCGAGACACCGCCGCCGCCGCCGCCGGCGCGTCAGGTCGTGGCGCCGGTGCCGATCCCGAGGACCCCCGAGCCGGACGCGCCTGGCCCTTCGACGCCCGCAACCGCGCAGGCCGAAGCCGCTCAGACCGGACCTGCGTTCCTCACCCTGACCTCGAACGTGCGCGCGAAGGTGTACGTGAACGGGAAGGCGGTGCGGGGCCACACGCCGCTGCGGCAGCACGAGCTGGAGCCGGGGACGCACAGGATCGCGGTGGTCGCGGTCTCGAGCGGCGAGCGCCGCGAGTTCACCAAGCGCTTCGAGCCCGGGCAGACGGTGACGGTGAAGGAGCGCTTCGAGAAGAAGCGGAGGCGTTGAGGTGACCGAGCGGACCCGCGTCTTCATCGTGGAGGATCAGCCCGCGCTGCTGCGGACGCTGGTGAAGTCGCTGGCGCTCTTCGAGGAGCTGGAGGTGGTGGGCACCAGCGGCGAGGGCGAGGACGGGGTGACGCAGATCCTCGCGCTGCGCCCGAACGTGGTGCTGCTGGATCTCGAGCTGCCCGGCATCGACGGGATCGAGGTCACCCGCCGGGTGAAGCCGCGCGCGCCGGAGGTGGAGGTGCTGATCCTCACCTCGTTCGACGACGAGCAGAAGGTCTACGAGGCGATCCAGGCGGGCGCGTCGGGCTACCTCGTCAAGCGGGTGGGCCCGGAGAAGATCCGCAGCGGCATCCGCGAGGTGATGGAGGGCGGCACGGTGCTCGAGCCCATCATCGCCAGGCGGTTCTGGAACTACTTCCAGTCGCTCGGCAGGCCGCCGGAGCCCAAGCCTCCGAACCCGTGGGAGCTCACCGAGGTGGAGCTGGAGATCCTCCGCTACGTGGCCAAGGGCCTCTCCAACGCCGAGGTCGGGCAGGTGATGTCGATCGAGCGCCGAACGGTGCGCACGCACCTCGGCCACCTCTACCGGAAGATGGGCGTGAGCTCGCACGTGGAGGCGGTGGTGCTCGCCATCCGCGCCGGGGTGGTGGAGACGTGAGCCGGCCGCTCGTCACGGGGCTGTGCGCTGTCGCATGCGTGGCTGCGGTGTCGTGGCCGGTGCAGCCGGCGGCCGCGGCCGAGCGCGACGACGGGCGCGCGCGGGTGCTTCGGCGCCGGGTGGCCACCGAAGATGGCGTCCTGCTCGCCCTCTATCGATACGTGCCGCGCCAACCCCTCCGGGGTGCGCCGCCGGTGCTGCTGATTCCGGATCTGGGGCTGGGACGCGCGGCCTTCGACGTGGGCGGTGAAGGTCTGTCGCCGTTCCTCTCGAAGCGGGGCCGGGACGTGTTCGTGCTCGAGCTGCGCGGACACGGACGTTCGGACTCGGTGCAGGGGGCGCGCCTCGAAGACGTGGTCCGCTTCGATCTGCCGGCCGCGGTCAAGGCCATCGCCGAGGAGCGCGACGGCCCGGTCGACCTCGTGGTGCACGGCTGGAGTGGGTCCCTGGCGATCGCCGCGTCCACCGACGAGCTGCGCGGCCGCGTCCGGCGGATGGTGGCACTCTCCACGCCGGTCGATCCATCGCCGCCGGGCCCGTACGCGGAGCAGGTGCTCGGGGCCGGCGGGCGGCTCGCGG
The DNA here is from genome assembly GCA_964502265.1 of uncultured Myxococcaceae bacterium. Lineage (GTDB taxonomy): Bacteria > Myxococcota > Myxococcia > Myxococcales > Myxococcaceae > JAFAFL01. The sequence continues at coordinate 3,918 of CAZCWA010000176.1, forward strand.
CCCTGGCGCGGGATCCGGACGCCCACGTTCCCTTCGAAGTGCTCTTCGCGAAGCACGGCACGGTGCCCGGGCGGACGCTCGCGCGCCTGCGGACGCACGCGTTCCACGATCTCCCGCCCGAGGTGGCCGCCGAGCTGCTCGCGTGGATGCGCACGGGCGACGTGCGGCTCGGCGAGCGGACGCTGAAGGAACGGCTCCGCGCCTACGACCGGCCCACGCTGCAGCTCGTGGCGCTGCGCAACAACTGGGCGGATCCGGAGGGCGCCACCCCGCTGCGTGAGCTCGCGACGGAAGCGAAGGTGCAGCTCCGCGTGCTGTCGATCCTCCACTACCTCTCCGAGGACTACACGCACCTGTCGCTGCTGCACGGACGGAAGGCAGACGACGAGCTCTTCGTGCCCATCGCGCGGTTCCTCGCTGCCCCGGAGGTCGGTCCGTGAGCACGCGCTTGCGGCAGGCGGTGTTGATCGCCGGGCTGGGCTTGATGGCGGCGGGCATCTCCGGCTGCGCCTCGCGGTACGCGCACCCGCTGCCGGCCGAGGCGGTAACCCACCGCGCGAAGACCGCGGACGGCTGGGAGCTGGCGCTCGTCCAGTACATGCCCGAGGGCACGCCCACGGGACGGCCGGTGCTGCTCTGCCACGGGATCTCGGCCAACGCGCGGCACATGGATCTCGACGAGACGCACAGCCTCGCGCGGTGGCTCGTGCGCCAGGGCCGCGAGGTGTGGACGATGTCCCTCCGCGGGACCGGTGACTCGGATCGCGCCTCGGCCCGGAAGGGGCGTGAGCCGGGCTACTCCTTCGACACGGTGTGGCAGAACGATCATCCCGCCGCCATCGCCTACGTGCGCGCGAACGTGGTGACGCCGGCGCGGGTGAAGGCCGCCCTCGAGCGGGGCGAGCGGATGCCCCCACAGGTCGCGGCGCTGGCAGCGCCCCAGCCGCTGATCGACTACGTGGGCCACAGCATGGGCGGCATGCTCATCTACGCGTACCTCTCCCAGGGCGGCGGCGGGCTCAACGCGGTGGTGACGCTCGGCAGCCCGACGCGGCTCGACTGGGGCGGGCCCGTCGAACCGTGGGTGGCCGGCTTCTCCAAGCGCTTCATCCCCGCCCGCGCGCTGCTGCCGATGGAGACGCCCGCGCTGGCCTCGATGCCGCTGCAGGGCTACCTGCCCGGATCGCCGCTGGAGCGGCTCCTCTACAACCCGGAGAACTCCTCGCGCGACGCGTGGCGCCGGCTGATCGCGATCGGGACGGCGGACATGTCGGGCGCGCTCTGGCTGCAGGTGGTGCGCATGGTGGAGTCCGGCCGCTTCGAGAGCGCGGACGGCGCGATCGATTTCCGCCGCGACATGTCGAAGATCCGGAACCCCGTGTTCGTGGTCGCAGGAAAGGTGGACCGGATCGCCACGCCGCCGGCGGTGCGGGACGGATACCGCGCGCTGGGCGGACACAAGGAGTGGTTCCTCGCCGGCGAGAGCTCCGGCCTCTTCGCCGACTACGGGCACATGGACCTGCTCATCGGCCGGGAGTCCGCCACCGAGATCTTCCCGCGCGTGCTCGGGTTCCTCGACCGGCATGCAGCTCCCTGACGGCGCTCACCAGCGGCAGGCGTTCGGACCGCGGGTGTCGGGCTGCACCGGCCGGAAGTCGAGCAGCCGCTTCTCCCAGTCGCTCGCCACGAGGCTGCCGGTGAGCGCCTCCGCGGCGGCGATGTCCGCCACCTCGTGCCGCACGCCTGCCGCATCGCGCACCGTCGCCCGGACGGGACCCAGTCCCTCCGACCGCCACCGGGAGAGGTGCCGCGCCAGCTCCACGCGCGGGATCCCCAGACCGTCGATGGGCTGGGAGTCCGGCAGCATTCGCGCGCGGGGATCGAGCGCCTCGATCCACACGAGATCCCGCTGACGCTGTCCGAACACGAAGCGATGCTCCGCCGGGACGAGCAGGTGGTTGCTCCGCCCGCCTTCGGTGCGGAGGTTGGAGAACATGGAGAAGGTGCCCGCGGTCCGCAGGCCGAAGTAGTTGCTCGAAGCGAAGAGCGCGAGCAGCAACGGCGCGCCGAGGAGCCACCGCGCGGTCCGTGGAACCGGCACGGCCGCGGGCTCCACGTCCGGGGCCTCCTGCCAGCGGCGCAGGACGGGGACCGCACACCCCACGAGCATCGCGATGATCAGCAGCCCCTGCAGCGCGTGGACGGCTCGGACCATCGCAGGCACCGGGGCCTCGAACGCGAGGTGCGCGATCCCGGAGAGCAGACCTGCGGCCACGATGACGATCACCCCGAGCCGCGCGCGCCGGACGATCAAGGGATCATCGAGAAGGCCGCGCGGCACGAACGCCCACAGAAGCGCGAACATCAGCGCGCTGAAGTCGAAGAACACCGCGAGCGCGAGCACGGCGTGGAGCGTCCACGCGCCGATCAGCGCGGCCTGGCGCAGGCGCCCGTGCGGTGACGACAAGGGCAGCGCCACCGAGAGCCCCAGCTCCCACACCACGACCGCCACCGCCATCGGGGTGATCCACGCCGAGGGGAGCGCGAGCACCTGCCCCGTCCACAGCCGGGAGAAGACCTCCACGAAGCCGCCGGCGCAGCTCACCGAAGGCTCGAAGAGGAAGTCGCGGTTGAGCTTGTGGAAGCCGGCGAAGAGGTAGACGACCGCCACGCTCCCGCGCAGCGCGGGCGAGGCGAGCGCAAGGACCCTCCCGTCCTCGAGCCGCGCCCAGCGCCGCCCGCGGAGGGATGTGCCCGCCCAGGCGACGAGCAGCAGCGCGTCGACGTAGAGCGTGAGGTTGCGGTGGTTCGCGAGATCCGGCGCGAGCACCCCGAGCGAGAGCGCGGTGCCCGCAAGCCACGCCACGTCTGCGAACCTGCGCCAGCGCGCGGGGAGGAAGAGCAGCGCGAGCGCGCCCACCGACACCGCCCAGGCGATGGCCGGCCGCTGCCAGCGCTCGGTGGCGTCGAGCACCACCGCCGCGGCGTGAAAGAGGAGGAAGAGATCCCAGGCGCGCACGCGGACGCCGGGTCAGTCGTCGAAGCTCGAGCCGCCGCTGGAGGAGGACTCGTAGTCGCCGAAGAGCTCGACCTCGAAGTCGCCGCGCAGCACCTCGAGCTCGGTGCAGCCGGACTGCCGCGCCTGGGCCGGACCTTCCTGGAAGCAGTTGCCCGGATTGCTCAGGCTCCACTTCGATCGGCGGATCTCCAGGCGGAACTGCTGGGTGACCGGGAAGGTGAGGGTGGCCTCTTCGAGGTAGCCCGCGCACGCGCCGTCCGACTCGTGCACCACGCGCTCCGACACCCACGCGTTGCCGGTGCCGCGGTTCATCCGCAGCCAGATCGACGCGTTGAACGGAAGCGGCTCGCCGAGCGCCTCGCAGCCACGCTCCGGGTCGTCCGAGAGCAGGCAGGTGGTGACCACGGCCTCGGTGTCGTTGGTCTGCCCGAGCGGGTTCACCAGCAGGTGGGTCTCGAGGCGCTCGTCGCGGATGTCCTCGCCCTCCACCGCACAGGTCAAAGGGTTCAGCGTCCACTCCTGGATCAGGTACGCGTCGCGCGGGTCGCGGAACGCGTCGCACAGGCAGCTCCCGCCGAAGATCATGGAAGCGGCGGCGGCGAGCGGGAGGGAGAGCGAGGGGAGGAGACGGGACATGCGCGCGGCTTGTACCAGAGGCGCCGCGCGCACCGTCAAGGCGGGCCCCTACGACTGGAGCGACGCGCGGACCGAGAGCTCCACGTTGCCCTTCAGCGCCTGCGAGATCGGGCAGTTCTCCTTCGCTTCCTCGGCCGCCTTCTGGAAGCGGTCCGCATCGAGGCCGGGCACGCGCCCCTCGAGCTCGAGGGCGGAGCCCTTCACCTTGAAGCCCCCCGGCACCTGCTCGAACGTCACCGAGGCCGTCACCGCCAGCCGCTCGGGCGCGCTGCCCGCCTTGGCCAGGATGTTCGAGAGCGCCATGCAGAAGCAGCTCGCGTGGGCCGCGGCCAGAAGCTCCTCCGGGCTCGTCTTCCCCTCGGGCTGCTCGGTGCGCGATGCCCACGTCACCGGCAGGTCCTTGTAGGCCCCGCTGCTGACCGACTCGATCGTCCCCTTGCCCTTCATCAGATCGCCGCTCCACACCACCTGCGCCTTGCGTATCGCCGCCATCTCACGCTCCTTGCCAACAACGGGTGAACCGCCCGCGTAGCCAACGCGAGACGTGCCGCTCAACGTGTCCTGTCGTCCCCCGCACGGGAACCGACAGAGCGCTTTCGACCCTGTGCCCACCGTGTATGGTCGCGCACACGCAATGCGGACCGGCGACACGAAGACGAAGACGAAGCGGCAGCAGACGAAGAAGAAGGCGACGGCGAAGAGCGCATCCGCGGGCGCCATGCTGCAGGTGGAGGAAGCGCAGCTCCGGAACGGCCTGCGCATCCGGCTCATCCCCAACCCCAGCGTCCCCACGGTGAGCTACTACACGTTCTTCCGCGTGGGCTCGCGCAACGAGCGGCCGGGGATCACCGGCATCAGCCACCTCTTCGAGCACATGATGTTCAACGGGGCGAAGAAGTACGGGCCCGGCGAGTTCGACCGCGTGCTGGAGAGCTCCGGCGGGTACTCGAACGCGTACACCACGTGGGACATGACCGTGTACCACGAGGACTTCGCCGCCGAGGCTCTGGAGACGGTGATCGACCTCGAGTCGGACCGGATGCGCTCTTTGCGGATCAACGACAAGACGCTCGCGTCCGAACGCCAGGTGGTGATGGAGGAGCGCCGCGTCCGGGTGGACAACGAGATCATCGGGCTGATGGACGAGGAGCTCGGCACGCTCGTCTACAAGGCCCACCCGTACCGCTGGCCGGTGATCGGCTGGATGCGCGACATCGAGAACATCACCCGGCGCGACTGCGAGGACTTCTTCCGCACCTACTACGCGCCCAACAACGCCACCCTCTACGTCGCCGGCGACATCGACGTCGACAAGACGCTGAAGCTCCTCAAGCGCTACTACGGCGACATCCCTTCGGGCCCTGCGCCCGCGCCGGTGATCGACGCAGAGCCGGAGCAGCGCGGAGAGCGGCGCGCCCTCCTGCGGCAGCCCGCGCAGGCGCCCTCCCTGATGATCGGCTTCCGCGGCCCGAAGGCCACCGAGCTCGACACCCTGGCGCTGGACGTCGCGCAGTACGTGCTCGCGGTGGGAGACGGCAGCCGGCTGATGCGCGAGCTCGTCTACGGCCAGGAGCTCGCGGTGAGCGTGGGCATGGACTGGGCCTGGCGATTGGATCCCGGGCAGATCGTGTTCCACCTCGAGCTCAAGCCGGGGACCGATCCGCAGAGGGTCGAGGACGCGCTCTACGCGGAGCTGGCGAAGCTGGCGAAGGATGGCGTCACCTCGCGCGAGCTGGAGAAGGCGAAGAACAACCTGCAGGCGCACCAGCTCCGCGAGCTGGTCACCAACGGCGGGCGGGCGAACGCGCTGGGGACCTACGAGCTGATGCTGGGGTCGTGGCGGGACGGGCTCGCGCTGGGCGACCGGTACGCGAAGATCACCGCGGCGCAGGTGCAGGCGGCGGCGTCGCGCTGGTTCCATCCGGAGCGGCGCTCGGTGGTGAC
>CAZCWA010000177.1:0-9439 GCA_964502265.1 uncultured Myxococcaceae bacterium
GTTCACGTAGCCCGGCATCACCACCGCGCCGCGCTCCACGAAGGCGCCGTAGCGGACGACCCCCGGCGGCACCACGCGCACGCCCGCTTCGGCGAGGCCGCGCTTGAGGGGGATCTTGTCGTGGAACTCGAGCGGGCCGGCCTCCGTGACCTGCATCCCCGAGACGGCGAAGTAGAGGAGGATCGCCTCCTTCGCCCACGCGTTCACCTGCCAGGCGCCATCGCGCTTCTCCGCCACCCGCACCTCGCCCCGGTCGAGCAGCGCCACCGCCTCGCGCACCGCGTCCGCATACTCCGCGCGCTGCAGGAGGCTGCGGTCGGCGAAGGCCTGGGACACCTTGCGCTGGAGCTCCGCGCGATCACCCGTCGTTCCGCTTCCGGTCATGGCCGTCATGGCCGCGAGCCTTACCAGCTTTGGGCGCCCTCAGTGCACGGTCAGGGTGAAGGCCCTCGAGGCGGCGATGCTGAGGGAGTCCCGTACCCGGAGGGTCACGTTCGTGGTGCCCTTCGCGGTGGGCGTCCCCCGGAGACGATCTCCCTGCAGCGAGATGCCGTCCGGGAGCGCGCCGGACTGGATGCTCCACGCGTGCGCGCCGGTGCCGCCGCCCGAGGAGAGCCGGTAGTCGTAGGGCTCGCCCAGCCGCGCCTCCGGCAGCGCGCGGGTGCGGACGTGCACGGTCAGCCCCAGTGCGACCACCTCCACCCGGACCTCGCGGGTGCGCGTCTGCTGTCCGGGGCCCGGATCCGTGAGGGTGACCTCGAAGGTGCCGGCCACGCCGGTGGTGCCGGAGAGGGTCCCGTCCGCGTCGAGGCTGAGCGCGCCCGGCGTCGTGTGCCCCGGCGAGACCGACCAGATCCAGCCTTCGCCCGAGCCGCCGGTGGCGACGAGCTTCTCCTCGTAGGCCTGGCCACTGTTGGCGTCCGGCAGGTTGAAGGGCGAGGCGATGCGCAGAAGCGGCACCACCCGCAGGCTGAACGGGGCCTCGTCGCTCGAGGGCGGTGACGCGCTGTCCGTCACCTGGACGGTGAAGTCGTACTGCCCCGGTTCGTCCGGCGCTCCGGTGAACGGGCTTGCGGCAGGAGGCGCGGCGCCGGGAAGCGACTCGCCACTGAGCCCGAGCCCCGGCGGGAGCGTCCCCTCCACCACCTTATAAAGGTAGGGCGGCGTCCCTCCGCGCGCGGAGAACGAGGGCGCGTACGGCTCGGACTCCACCGCGGCGGGCAAGACCACCGCGTCGAGCCGCAGCGGGTCCGCGTCCGGCACTTCTCCGCCGTCCTCCCCGCCATCCTCCCCGCCCACGTCGTGGCCTCCGTCACCGGTGCCCCCCGCGTCCAGGGAGGGTTCGCCGGCATCCGGGAGCGACGGCGCACACAGGTCGATGGGCCCCTCGCCGCAGCGCGGAAGGCAGACGCCCTGCGCGGCCCAGCAATCGGTACCGTCCGGGCACTCGCCGCGCTCGCCACAGGCAGGGTAGGCGGAGAGGTCGGGCTGGAAGACGCACGCGCCGAAAACCAGCAGGCCCGCCACGCACGCGCTGAGGACGAGAGGGCGACTCACGGCCAGTCCACCGCGAAGGTCACCACCGCCCCCGCGCCGAGCAGCGCTCCGGCTGCGTACAGCGCGTTCGCGGCGCCGGCCCGGGACCTTCCCTTCGCGTGCTCGGCGGCGAAGCACCGCTGGTAGTCCTCCCCGCTGCCCACACAGCCCGTCTGGCCGTTCTCCAGCCGGTTCGCGGTCTGCGTGCTCAGGTGACCGAAGACACCACCCGATGCGAGGGCCACCAGCGCCGCACCGCCCAGCGCCCACTGCACCGGATGCGGCCTGCGGACGACGCCGGTGCCGACGCCGGTGTTCGCGACCGTGGACGGGATGAGCGACCGCCCCAGGCGCGCCTCGCGGAACATCTCGCCCGTGACCTCCAGCGGGGGACGATCGTGCGCGAAGGGATACGACGCCCGCTGGACCACGCCCCCGTCCCCGCTCCAGAGGACGAGGTTCACCGTGCGCGTGCCGCCGAGCCCGAAGACGGTCCCGCTCACCAGCCACCGCGCGCCGAAGTGCCGCGCCCACCGCGCCCGGCAGGCCGCGTCCCCACACGGCGGCAGCCGGTTCCCCTCGAGGCCCCGGAGCCGGTCTGCGGCGTGTTTGCGAGACGACAGACAGACGCCAGAGAGTTCACCCAACGACATCCGGAGCTGCGTTTCCACCTCCAGTGCAGCCTCGGGCGAGAGCGCGAGCGGCTCGAGCGGCACCAGCGCGAGCGCCTCACCCCGGCACCTGTCCTCCGCCCGGACGGACGCCGACGCGAGCAGCACGGCGAGCAGCGCGACCGGGAACGTCCTTCGCACGCCGCGAGGTTACCCGAAGGGGCTGCACCGGTGGGAAGGCGCATTACCCTCTGCGCGTGCCGCTGACCTTTCCCTCCCATGCCGCGGCGGTGGTCCCGCTCACGCGTGCGTTCCCCCGCCTGCTCTGGCCCGCGCCGCTGATCCTCGGCAGCGCGACGCCGGACCTCTCCTACGCGCTCGACTTCGGCGGCTACATCGCCCACCGCTGGGACCTCTTCCTCCTCTTCTGCGTGCCGGTGGGCCTCTTCTTCTGGTTCTGGCTGGAGACGCTGGTGCTGCCCGCCCTCACCCGTTCGGTGGGAGAGGTCCACGGCGTGCGGCCCGCGCGCATCTGGCAGACCCGCGGGCTCCCGAGGACCTGGCGCGGCTGGCTCGCGGGAGCGCTCTCCATCGCGGTGGGCGCGACCACGCACGTGCTCTGGGACGGCTTCACGCACCGGGACCAGTGGCCGGCGAACCTCCTCTATCCCGAGGTGCACTGGGTCTACTGGGGCCGCGCCTGGTACCTGGCGAACCTGCTGCAATACGCATCGTCGCTGGTGGGCCTCGGGGTGATGGGCTGGTTCGCCTGGCGCGCGCTCCCGCAGATGCCCGAGGTCGAGCCGGGGCGTTGGCGGAACCTCGTCTACATCCTCCTCGCCACCGCGGTCGTCAGCGCCGTCGTCATCGTCGGGCTGGAGCGCCAGCAGTTCGTGGGCATGAACGTCACCAGCGTCATCTGGTTCGGCTTCTGGAAGGTGGTGGGGCTGGGGATCGTCGTGCTCACGGCGGCCTCGGTCCTCATCCTCCGTCCATTCACTTCCGGGACGGGCATGGTAGGAGCCGCGGGCAGGAGGGAGATTCCATGAAGGTTCGCCGTGCCCTGCTGGCCTTGTCCGCCGCTCTTCTCGCCACCGCCTGCGCGCCCTCGGTGAAGCCGCAGATGAAGGAGGCCACCGACCGGATGCTGCAGGAGGTCCGGGGCGGTCACGACGAGGCGGCGCCGTCCAGCTACGACCCGAAGCCGTGGAAGCAGGGCCAGTGGGTGCAGTGGCGCTCGGTGGACAAGAACGGGCAGCCGTCGGTGACGAAGCTCTCGTTCGTGGAGGCGTCCTCCGAGGGCATGTGGCTGGAGCAGGTCAGCCAGGACTACCGCGGCCGCACGGTGACGAAGATCCTCTACAGCCGGATGCCTTCCACGCCGGAGGACACCGCCGGGGTGATCCAGAAGATCATCACGAAGCGCGACGACGAAGAGCCGCAGGTGCTGGACTTCAACGACCCGTCGGGGCCCGGGCAGATGATGCGCGGGATGATGAAGTCGATGATGCCGGCCATCCAGTGGCCGCACGCGCCGGAGAGCCTCCCGCGTGAGGACGTGACGGTGGCGGCGGGGACCTTCCGCGGCTCGGTGAAGTTCCCCACCACCGTGCAGGCGGGGCCGTTCACCCTGCGGATGACCGGCTGGTACCACCCCGCGGTGCCGCTCGGCGGTTCGGTGAAGAGCCAGAACGAGGACGGGAGCGTCACCACCGAGCTGCTCGGCTACGGCGACTCCGGCGCCACCGGCGAGCTCGAGCTGAAGTAGCGCGGACCGGGACGCGCGGTGTCCGAGCTCAGCGACAGGCGCCGGATGCCGCAGTGGGTTCCGATCGTGCTGCGCCTGCCGTGGCGCACGCCGCCGGGGATCCTCCTCGCGGGGCTCGCAATCTTCGTCGCCGAGCGGGGCTGGCTGGGCGGGCCGCTGGGGCTCACCCGTCCGGCCGAGCTGACCCTCGGCATCGTCGTCGCCGCAGGCGTGCTCTGGGTCACCGAGGCGATCCCGCTCTTCGTCACCAGCCTCATCGTCCTCGGCCTCGAGCTGGCGTGGCTTGGGCCGGTGCTGCAGGCGGATGGGGGCCCGGCGCTCTTCCTCAACGCCTTCTTCTCCGACGTGACGCTGCTGTTCCTCGGCGGATTCGTGCTCAGCGCGGCCATCGAGCGGACGGGGCTCGCCCACTGGGTGTCGGAGACCATCCTCCAGCGCGTGGGCAAGTCGCCGACCCGGGTGGTGCTGGCGATGATGGTGGTCACCTCGCTGCTCGGGGTGTGGATGAGCAACACGGCGGCGTGCGCGCTGATGCTGGGCCCTGCCGCCGCCATGCTCCGGCGCGTTCCGGAGGGAGATGGCTTCCGCAAGTCACTGCTGGTGGGCATCGCGTTCTCGGCGAACCTCAGCGGCCTGGCCACACCGGTCAGCTCGCCGCCCAACGCGATCGTGATGCGCTACCTCTCGCTGGAGGGCGAGGCGCCCAGCTTCGGCGTCTGGATGGCGCTGGCGGTGCCGCTGCTCGTGGTGCTCCAGGTCCTGCTGCTCCTCTATCTGCGGCGCCTCTTCCCCAGCCAGGTGAAGGAGGTCGAGCTCGAGGAGCGCCCGCCGCAGGGCTTCGGAAAGCCGCAGGCGCTGGTGGGGGTGGTGTTCGCGCTCACGGTGCTGGGGTGGATCTTCGGCGCGCGCCTGTCGCTCACGTCCGGCACGGTGGCGCTGCTTCCGGTGGTCGTCTTCTTCGGCACCAACCTGCTGCGCACCGCGGACCTGCGGGCGATGCCGTGGGACGTCATCCTCCTCATCGGCGGCGGGCTGGCGCTGGGCGCAGCGGTGGACGGGTCCGGGCTGGCGGCGTGGGTAGGCGCCTTCGTCCCGGTCGGCAGCGTGTCCCCGTTCGTGCTCACCGGGATCGTCGCGGTCTTCGCCGTGTTCATGTCCTCGGTGATGAGCAACACCGCGGCGGTGAACCTGCTGGCGCCGATCGTGATGGGGTTCGCCGGTGTGGACCACGCGCTCCTGCTTCTGATCGCCGCGTTCGCCTGCACCCTGTCGATGCCGCTGCCCATGAGCACCCCGCCCAACGTGCTCGCCTACGGGGTCAGCGTCCGGCCCGACGGCCGGGGCGAGCTCAGCGCGCGCGACATGATCGTCCCCGGGGTGTTCTTCACCGCCGTGGGCCTGGGGATGCTGGCCCTCTTCGCGCGGTTCTGGTTCCCGATCTTCGGCTGGTGACCGGGGCCTGATACCTTCGGGCGCAACTTCCTCGGCCCGGAGGGGAAAACTCCATCATGCGCATCCCATCGAATGGCCCCCGTCCGCTCGCGGCGGACAAGTCGCCTCTTTCGGCACAGCAGACGACCTCGACCGCGCAGGCGAAGAACGTGACCCGCACCGCGACCGTGGACGGGTTCGAAGCCGTCTCGGCGGCGAAGCCTAAGCAGGCGCAGAAGGTTCAGGCGCAGGCCGCGGCGCCGCAGCCGGAGAAGAAGAAGGGGTTCTTCGCGCGGCTCGGTGACGCGGTGAGTCGGGTGTTCACCGGCGTGGCGTCGGCGGTGGTGGGCGCGGCGAAGAACATCGGCGAGGCGGTGGGCACCTTCGGCAGCGGGCTGAAGGACCTGTTCACCGGCCGGTTCGCGGACGGGTTCAAGAAGCTGGGCATGTCCCTGGTGAAGGTCGTCCAGACGCCGGTGGACGCGCTGCTGATGGCGGGTGGCTCGGCGGTGAGCGCGGTGCAGACGGTGCTCGGGATAGAGCCGCCGGGGAGGAAGCTCAGCGCGGAGGAGACGGCGCTGCTGAAGAACGTGTACGGCGACACGATCGACCTCAGCCGGATCCGCATCAAGGAGGGCAACGCGGGCCTGTTCACCCTGCCCAACCGGCCCTTCGCGCACGGCGACACGATCTACATCCCGAAGGACTGGCTGCCGATGAGCGACTCGCTGCTCGTCCACGAGGCCGCGCACGTGTGGCAGCACCAGAACGGCGGCACCGACTACATGTCCGAGGCCCTCTGGGCGCAGCAGTTCGGCGAGGGCTACGACATCAACAAGGCGCTCGCGGAGAACCGGCCCTGGTCCGCGCTGAACCCCGAGCAGCAGGCGGAGATCCTCGAGAAGTCCTTCGAGCAGGGACTGTTCTCGGATCCGAACGCGACCTTCCGCTGGAACGGCCAGGACTACACCGAGCAGGTCCGGGCGATGATCGCCGAGATGCGCGCGCGCCGCGGAGCGCCGTGACGCCGCGGCTTCTGGGGCTGGCGCTGGGGCTGTCGTTGACCGCTGGGTGCGCCACCACCCTTCCGGTCGGGCTCGCATCGGCGGAGGAGCAGCTCCCCTCGCCGCGCTTCACCATCGGCGCCCAGGCCGGGGAGGGAGACCCGCCGCGCTACGACACACTCGAGGTGCTCGACGACGCGGGTGACACGATGTGGAAGGTGCGCGCGCAGTCCTTCGGGGACGCGCCGCGCCCTTCGCTCGTCACCTACGGGCAGACGCCGGAAGCCTTCGAGGCGGTGACGCCTGCCCAGCCTCTGCAGCGCAGCGCCCGGTACCACCTGTTCGTCTCCGCATCGGGCCCGAAGGACGGGAATCTCCACTTCGAGACCGATGCCGAGGGCCGCGTCCGCCTGACGCCGCGCTGATCCGCTTCAGAGCTGCGGAACCGCCATGCCCCGCTGCACCGCCGGACGCGCGCGGATGGCCTCCAGCCAGCGGTGGAGGTTCGCGTGCTTCTCCAGCAGCTCGGGGAAGTACTTCTCCATGGAAGCGACCCACGGGAAGGTGGCCACGTCCGCGACCGAGTACTCGCCCGCGAGGTACTCCCGCTGCCCGAGCTGCCCGTCCATCACCCCGAGGATGCGCTTCGACTCGTTGGTGTAGCGCTCGATGCCGTAGGGGACCTTCTCCTTCGCGAAGCGGCCGAAGTGGTTGAGCTGCCCGAACATGGGGCCCACGCCGCCCATCTGGAACATCAGCCACTGCATGGCGTGGTAGCGCGCGGTGCCGTCCTTCGGCAGCAGCTTGCCGGTCTTCTCCGCGAGGTAGAGCAGGATCGCGCCGGACTCGAAGAGGGTGATCGGCGCGCCGCCGGGCCCATCGCTGTCCTGGATGGCGGGGATCTTGTTGTTGGGGTTCACCGCGAGGAACTCGGGCTTGAACTGCTCGTCCTTGCCGATGTGGACGACGTGCACCTCGTAGGGCAGCCCCACCTCCTCCAGCATGATCGAGGCCTTCTGGCCGTTGGGCGTGGCGAAGGTGAAGAGCTGGATCATCGGTCTGGATCTCCGGGCGCCGCGGAAGGGCGGTTGGGGTGGTCGCGAATGCTAACGGCGGGGATCTGCGCGCGCCATTCGCGGCAGGGGCTTCAGTCGAGCGTCGGCCCCGCGGCGGGCCTCACCGGCGGCTCCCCCGTACTGGCCACGAAGCCGGCGTAGAAGGATGGCCCGTAGGCGATGGAGAAGAGGTCCTCGCGGAAGGTCTGGTCCAGCGCGCCGCCGCGGCTGGCGACCTCCAGTGCCCGGAAGCGCAGCGACTCGCCGTCCACCACGCTGCCTGCTGCGGCTCGGAAGGAGGCTTCGCGGTCTGCCTGGCGGAGGAAGAGCTGTCTGTCCGCGGGCACCGCCAGCACCAGCGGGCGCGCAGACTCCTTGTGGAAGTCGTAGAGGCGGACACCGCGCTCGTCCTCCAGCCAGTAGCGCCCCGACGAGGCGGCGGGCACCGAGAGGAAGCCCAGGCCGCCCGGACGCGAGAGGTCGACCAGCGGCCGCGAGAGGTCCTGCGCCGGCGCGCGGGCGAAGACCTCGGGACGTCCGCGGGGATCGCGCACCCGCGCGCTGGCGGCGGCCACGAACGCGCGCAGCTCCGAATACTCCACCCGCCCGTCCCCGTTCACGTCCGCCGCGCCGCTCAGCGCCGAACGCACCTGGTGCGAGAAGACGCCGCCCTGCACGCCCTCCCACTCGTGGCTCTCCTTCTCGCTGGCGGTGGAGAGGATGACGCCCACGTGCGGAAACTGCTCCAGCGTCCGCTCGTCGAGGAAGCTCCTCACCGTGCCCGCGTAGCTCTCGGCCCTCGGCAGCACCCCCCGCGCGTTGACGAAGAAGTACGAGTCGCACGCGTCGACGATGAGGTGGATCCACCGCGCCCGGCTCGGCGCCAGCACCTTGCCGTAGAGGTCCTTCCGGGAGAAGTCTCCTCCCAGCAGGCTGATGGTGCCCTCGCCCGCCGCGCCCCGCTTGCCGTGTCCGGTGAAGACGAAGAGGAGGACGGGGTCGATGCCCAGGGCGCGGTCCTCCTCCATCCGCGCGTTCACCGTCTCCAGCGTGCGCAGCAATTCGGCTTCGGTGGGTGGGCGGGTGCGCGAGGCGAGGCCCGGATGCCGCGCCTGGGTCTGCGCGTCGAGCACCGCGAGCAGGTGCGCCTCCTCGCTCTGTGGCGCGAGCAGCTCGTAGAACCGCGCCCCGTCGTCGTCGGCGAAGCGCAGCGGGGCGAGCTTCGGGTCGTTGCTCCCGTTGTGGGAGACGATGACCGTGTACTGCCGCGTCCGGGGTGCCTCCTCTGCCCTCAACGTGTTCGGAAGGCAGACGAGCAGCGCGGCTGCGATCAGGGCGGTGCGCATTCCGGTAGCATGGCCCACCCAACGTGAGCGCGATCCCGAAAATCTCTCCTGTGACAACCCAGGGGTGGGACACGGACCTCCTCGCGCGGTTCCGTGCCGGGGAGCGGAGGGCGCTGGAGGAGGTCTTCCGGAGCCACTCGGTGGTCCTCGTCCGCCGGTTGCGCGCGGCCGCATGGCGCGGGAAGGGGTTCGATCGCTTGCGCAGCGAGCTCGAGCTGGAGAACACGGTGCTGGAGGTCTTCGCCCGCGCCTTCGAGCCCCGCGCACGCGGGGTGTACGACGGCATCCGGCCCTTCGAGCACTTCCTGATGGGCATCGCGCGCAACGTGCTGCTCGAGGAGGCGCGCAACCGCGAGCAGCCCAGCGGCGGCGCCCAGGAGCTGGAACGGCAGGTGGAGGCCGCGCTCTCGGGTGAGCCGCCGCCCGACGTGGAGCAGCAGCTCGTGGACGGAGAGCTGGAGGCGCTGCTGGCGCAGTTCCGCTCCGGGCTCGCCGAAGAGGAGGCGCGGATCTACGAGCTGCGCTTCGTGGACGAGCTCGCGCAGGAGGACGCGGCGGAGAAGCTCCGGCTCTCGCGGATCCAGTTGCGGCGAAGGGAGCTGGCCCTGAAGAAGCGGCTGCTCGAGTTCCTCAAGGCGCGCGGCTACCTGCGGGACCTTCACAGCAGCGGGTGGGGCTTCACCCGGAC
>CAZCWA010000178.1:0-3150 GCA_964502265.1 uncultured Myxococcaceae bacterium
TGATTGTCCGCGGGGCCAATGCTCCTGCGCCGACCACGAACGGCGGCGCAAGCTACCGCGCACGCACCCCGAAGGGCAACATCGCCTTGAGGCCCGGTTCGAGGAGCACCGAGGGCGCCACCCCCAGCTCGCGCAGCGCCGCCCGGGTTGCCGGATCCAGCGCGTCCACGGGCCTCGGCAACTGCGGCGCCACGCCCAGCTTCGCCTCCACCCGCCCGAGGCTGTTGAACACGTTCGAGGGCTCGCCGGCGATCTCCAGCTCCAGGTCCTCCCAATCCGGGATCCCGCCCAGCCGCCTCGCCGCCGCCAGCGCCTCGGTGAACGAGCCGAGCTGATCCACGAGGCCCACCCGCTTGGCGTCCACGCCGGCCCACACGCGCCCGCGGGCGATTTCATCCACCTTCTCCACCGGCAGGCTCCTCGACTGGCCGACCTCGGTGATGAAGTCCTCGTAGAAGGCCTCCACCCACTTCTGCGCCGCCTGCTGCTCGGCCTCGGTCCAGGTGTCGAACCCGGAGGTGAGGGTGGAGAGCTCGCCGCGCTTCAGCGTCTCGTTGCGGATCCCCAGCTTGTTCGCCAGCCCGCCCAGCGCCGGCTTCATGAAGAAGATGCCGATGCTCCCGGTGAGCGTGGTGGGCGCGGCCCAGATCTCGTTGGCGCCCATCGCCGCGTAGTAGCCGCCGGACGCCGCCACGTCCCCCATGCTCGCGACCACGGGCTTCTTCTTCTTCGCCGCCAGCACCGCCCGGTACATCAGGTCGGACGCCAGCGCATCTCCGCCGCCGGAATCCACCCGCACCACGATCGCCGCCACCTGCGGATCGTCCGCCGCCTTCTCCAGCGCCCGCACCACCGTCTCCGCGCCCGCGATCTGCGCGAAGCCCAGGCCTTCGTCCCGGCTCTTGCCGCCGGCGATGTTGCCCACCACCGGGATGACGGTGATCCGCTTGCGCCGCCCCCACTCGCCGCGCCGGGGGCCGAACGGCTCGTACTTCTCCGCCAGGGTGGCCCCGAAGAGGTTCTCGCGCACCCAGCCCTCGAGCCCCGCCGGATCGACGATGGCGTCCGCCAGCCCCAGCGCCTTCGCCCGCTCGGGGGTGATCAGCGCCTCCCGCATCGCCTCGCGGATCCGCTCCTCGGGGACACTGCGCGCCTCGGCCAGGGTGCGGACGAGGTGGCCGAACTCCACGTCCAGCCACGCCTCCATCGTCTCGCGCTGCTCGGGGCTCATGTCCTGCCGCGTGAACTGGTCCGGCGCGTTCTTGTACGCCCCCACCCGCGCCACGTCCCACTGCACGCCGAGCTTCTCCATCGTCCCGCCGAAGAAGGTCACGTTGGCGGCGATGCCATCCACCATCAGCATCGACTGCGGCAGCAGCACGATCTGGTCGGCCGCGCTCGCCACCAGGTACTCGCTGTCCGCCGCACTGAAGACCACCGCCACCACCCGCTTGCCCGCCGCACGCACCGCGAGCAGCGCCCGCCGCAGCTCCTCCGCCTTGCCCATCCCCAGATCCGGCAGGCCCTGGATGCGCACCAGCAGCCCGTCGATCGCCGGGTCCCGCTCGGCGCGCGCGAGGATGCGCACCAGCCGGGTGAAGCCGTCCGCCTCGCGCACCCCGAGCAGGCTCAAGGTCCCGTCCCGCCCGCGAAGCACCTCCGCCAGGTCCAGGGTGGCGAGCCTTCCGCGCGGCCGGCTCACCGATCGCCACTCGGTCCCCGAGGCGCGCACCTGGATCAACTGCGCCGAGCCCACGTCGCCCGCGCCGCTGTAGGCGAAGGTGGCGCCGATGTTCCGCAGGTCCAGGGAGAGCGCGAGCTGCAGCGCCGCGTCCGCCGGTCCTTCGCCGAGCCGGTGCGAGAACCCGGCCCCCAGCCGCACGCCGCGGTAGGGCTCGCCCTCGAGCAGATAGGACAGCCGCCCGTTGCCGAAGCCGTCCCGTTGGACGAAGGCGTACTCCACCGCGCCGGTGAGCCGGTCGCCGAAAGGCCGCAGCCCCACGCTGGCAGCGAAGGTCCTGGGCATCGCGTACGGCGCGCGCACCCCTTCCAGTTCCGCCGGCAGCGACTCGTCCGGGTCGTTCACGTTTCGCACGGTGGCGCCGATGGAGAGCGCCCGCCCCGGCCGGCTGAGCACGCCGAGGTCCCACGTCCGCGTCCTGTCGAAGAACGCGTTCTGGGTGCCGCCGAAGCTGCCGGTGGACGCGCCCACGCTGAACGCCTCGGAGCCCAGCGAGAGGCCGAAGGTCGTCCGGCGTCGCCCGGCGAAAGCGCCCTCCGCCTGCGGCCGCACCCACTCCACGCCGGCGCCCAGCCCGAGGAACCCGCCGAAGCGATCCGCCGCGTAGAAGGCGTGGGTGCGCTCGGCGAGGGCCTCGTTGCGCGTGTAGAGGTAGTAGAGCTCCAGGGCGCGGATCTGCGAGAGCGCCGCGGGGTTCACCAGCACGCCCGGCGCCTGGTCCGCCAGCGCCACCGAGGTGGGCGGCAGCACGGTCCCACGGGAAGGGTCCGCCTCCAGGTGCCGCGAAGGCTGGGCGAGGACGAAGGAGGGGAGGAGGAGGGCGACGGCGACCGCGAGGGCACGAGTGCGCATACGCGCGCGACTCTAGCGGCACACCCGCGCTACCACTCCTCCATACCGTTGACGGTGTTCAGCGGGTCGCCCTTCTTCTTCCGCTTCTGGGTGGTCCGGCCGCCCTTGTCCTCGCCGGTCCACTCCTCCATCCCGCTCACCCGGTTGAGCGGATCCTTCGCGCGCGACTGGGTCTCGCTCTGCGCGGCCGCCGCCGTCTGGTTGAGCAGGTGGTTCACCAGCCGGCCCACTTCGCTCTGGAGCTGGCCGTACTCGTCGCCCTGGTACACCACCCGCCGCGAGGAGATCCGCCGGCCCTGGCGCAGGTCGAACAGGCCCACGCTCAGCTCGGTGGCGCCCGAGTCCCCGACCTCCTTCACGGTGCCGATGATCGCCCGGTCGAGCCCGAAGCTCCTGCCCGCCGCGGTGAGCGCCTCGCCCGACCCGCGCGCCGCGTCCTGCGCCACCTTGTCCATCTGCGCGTCCCACTGCTTCCAGCCGTCGGTGGGCTGCAGATCCGCCTGGACCTCGATGTCGTCCGGCGTGACCTCGATGAGCTGGCCGTGCGGACGGAAGCC